>NZ_MAUH01000016.1:0-73584 GCF_001693475.1 Chryseobacterium sp. CBo1 | reverse complement strand
ACACGTGTTCCGCACCCGTACGCCGCTCTCTCTATTCCGAAGAATAAATACCGCTCGGCTTGCATGTGTTAGGCCTCCCGCTAGCGTTCATCCTGAGCCAGGATCAAACTCTCCATTGTATGTTTGTTCTGACTCACTCAAAGTTTTGACGCTTTAGTTTTTCCTTACTTGGTTGTTATATTGTATGTCAATGATCTGCTTGTCTTACGCTTCCTACTCAGCTACTTTCTGTCGTTTTCGCTATCCGTATTTGCGTGTGCAAAAGTAATTGTTATTTTTTAATTGACCAAATGTTTTCTCAAGAATTTTTAAAGTTTTTTGATGACCTTAATCTCTCTATTCACACCCCCTCAATCCTACTCCTGCGCTTCCCGTTTTACCGGACTGCAAAGGTACAAATCTTTTTTATTTACGCAAGTTTTATTTTAAAAAGTTTTTAAAATAAAAGCTACTTGTTTGTGATCCGTATCTCCTATTATGCATATACATCTATCTTGCGATTTTTTATACATAATAAAAGTAGTTCTTTCTAATTATGCTTACCTAAAAGCTCTTCTGCGCTTACCAAACAACTCTCGTTTTTCAGTGGGGCAAAAGTAGTACTTCTATCCTATACAATCCTAATTTATTTAACATAAAATTTAAGTTCAATTCATATTTGATACTAAGTCCCTGACTTTATGGAGAATAATTTTAAAATAATGTTTGGGGTTTTTAGCTGGAGGGTAAGTTGGTGAGTCGGAGAGTTGGAGGATTAGAGGGGATTGCAGGGATTAATAAATTTGATACGCATTGCTCGTATTTGTGTAGGGGGTGCCGCTCCGATGGAGCTCTATATATGATATATTTCTTTTCTACAAAGATATTCTTCCGATGGAGCTATGAACAGGAAGCTTCTACGGCTTTAAATTCTTTTTGCAGATCGTCTGCTATGAACAAAAAGATCCTACGGAGCCTGGATAAGATATTTCTAAAGGCAATCTGTCAGCTGCGATTTTAACGACATCTTTTGTGATGAGCAACGAAGAGCAAAAGATATAGAGGAGAGCGGGAAAAGCTCCTAAGAGAAAATATAAATGTGAAAAGTCGGAGGTAAAATATTTATATAATATATAGAAGAACTTATTGCAAGTTATCCGGAAGTGAGATGTTGTTCCTTTTCATATATTCCAACAGTTCGTTGTATTTATCTTCGTAATCATTATTGCCACATTTATGAGAGATACTGCAGATATCGGATGGTTTTATATTAAGGATGTTTGAAATTTTGGTAAGAATTTCCAAATTGATTTTCACTTTGGAGTTTTCTATATCGGAGTAGGCTTTCTGTGAAATTCCCATCTCGAATGCCATGTATTCCTGGGTAAGGTCACGTTCGCGTCTTATTTTTCTGATATTTTGTCCACAAATCTTCATCTCGCAAATGCTTTAGTAGTTTTCGGTATATTTTAGAAGTATATCTAATAGCCTCAGACAAAGTTAGTAAATACCTTTGTCAAAACATTACACACGCAGCATGATATTTCTTTTCGGTTAAGGAAAAAACTTTGATAAAAAGTGTTTTTCAACGAAAAATAATGTTCGCCGCAAGACATAAGACTTATGGAGACGCAAAAATTTCATTATGACAATAATATTGTCAGAGCATTCCTCTATGCTACTATTGTATTCGGAATTATTGGTTTTATTCTAGGATTAACTGCAGCTTTGATGCTTTTTTATCCTGAATTGCCTGAATTTTTATTCGGTACTGATGATACGACCATTCAGAGTTTGCGAAGCGGAAATATTCAGGGATTAATCAATTCTCAGGGAGCTTTAGGTTTCGGAAGAATCAGAATGCTTCATACGAGTGCGGTGATTTTCGCTTTTGTCTGCAATTCATTCTTCTGCGGCGCTTATTACAGTATGCAGAGATTGCTTAAAACAAGAATGTACAGCGATACCCTTTCATGGATTCATTTCTGGACATGGCAAATTATGATTATTGCAGTTGTGATTACTTTCTTAATGGGAATAAATACTTCGAAAGAATATGCGGAACACGAGTGGCCGATTGATATTTTAATCACTTTCTCTTGGGTCATTTTCGGAATCAATATGTTCGGAACGATTGCCAAAAGAAGAGTACGTCATTTATATGTAGCGATTTGGTTTTACATTGCCACATGGATTGCAGTTGCGATGCTTCACATATTCAATAACTTAGAAGTTCCGTTATCTTTTACAAGCTGGAAATCATATTCTGCTTATTCGGGTGTAAAAGATGCTTTGGTTCAATGGTGGTATGGTCATAATGCAGTGGCGTTTGTTTTAACGACACCGGTTTTAGGTTTGATGTATTATTTTATGCCTAAAGCAGCAAACAGACCTGTATTTTCTTATAAATTATCAATCATCCATTTTTGGTCATTAATCTTCGTCTATCTTTGGGCAGGGCCTCATCATCTTCAATATACTGCGCTTCCCGCATGGGCTCAAGCGGTGGGAACAGGTTTCTCCATCATGCTGATTGCACCATCTTGGGGTGGAATGCTGAACGGATTATTAACTTTAAGAGGAGCCTGGGATAAAGTAAGAGAAAATCCTATTCTTAAATTCTTCGTAGTCGCTGTTACCTGTTACGGAATGGCAACTTTTGAAGGTCCACTTTTAGCAACAAAATCTTTAAATAAAATAGGGCATTACACCGACTGGGTTATTGGTCACGTTCATTTGGGAGCGTTAGGATGGAATGGCTTCATGGCATTCGGAGTGGTTTATTATCTGATTCCGATTATGTGGAAGACTGAACTTTGGTCAAAAAAATTAGCCAACTGGCATTTCTGGCTGGGAACTTTAGGAATTATTTTCTACGCCGTACCAATGTACATTGCAGGATTTACTCAAGGTTTGATGTGGAAACAGTTCAACCCAGACGGAACTTTATTATGGAAAAACTGGCTAGATACTGTGACTGCGATTATTCCATATTTTAAAATGAGATTCTTAGGAGGTTTATTTTATCTGGGTGGAGCAATTTTAATGGTGGTAAATGTTTACAAAACCATTAAATCAGGAAAATTCCAGAAAGAAGTTCCTGCAGAAGCACCAGCTTTAGCCAATGTTGGAAACGCAAGAAAAGAAGGCGAAGGGGTACATCTTTGGCTGGAAAGAACTCCTCATCTATTATCAATATTAGCTTTTGTAGCCATTGCAATCGGTGGATTGGTAGAAATTGTTCCAACACTAACCGTGAAAAGTAATTTGCCAATTATATCTGCAGTGAAACCTTATTCACCATTAGAATTAGAAGGTAGAGATCTCTATATAAGAGAAGGCTGCAACTCGTGCCACTCTCAAATGATAAGGCCTTTCCGTGATGAAGTTAACCGATTTGACGGCAAAAACGGACAATATTCAAAAGCCGGAGAATTTATTTACGACAGACCATTTCTTTGGGGTTCAAAAAGAACAGGTCCTGATTTGCACAGAGAAGGCGGAAGAAATCCCGATTCATGGCACTTCAAACACATGTACAACCCAAGAATTACTTCTGCAGGTTCGATTATGCCACGTTTCCCTTGGTTGATTACCAATAAGCTCGACCGATCAAGAATGGCAGATAAAATGTCTTTGATGAAAAATACGTTTGACGTTCCTTATACAAAAGCACAAATCGATTCAGCAAACAAATGGGCAGATAATCAGTCTCGAGCAATTGTAAAAAGAATTTATGCTGAAGCCACCGATGTAAAAGATCAGATGGATAAAGAGAAAATTGCCAAAGGAAACAATTTCGTTCCGATCGAGCAAAGAGAAATTATCGCCATAATTGCCTATCTGCAAAGATTGGGCACCGACATCAAAACGACAGAAATCAAAACTGCAAGTGTAGATTAACTTTAAATATCAATCAACATGAAAACAAGAACTCCTATATCTATATATATTGCCATAACAATAGGCGTTACGGTAATGGCGTTCGAAATGTTCGCACAGGATTCCGACTATTTTTCTACACCGTTTTTCTGGGCATTGCTAATTATCATTACTATTTTACTGCTCATCATGAATTCTATCGGTGATTTGGTAGAAAACGAAAGATTCAGCAGACTGACCGATGAAGAAAAACAGGAATATATTTCGGATAAAGCAACTCCCTATTTCCAGAAGCTTTGGAATTCTGCTTTCAAAAAACAGTCTCAGTCTGAAGAAAAAGACATTCTTATTGACCACGGTTTCGACGGAATCACCGAGCTCGACAACTCTTTACCAAAATGGTGGATCGGACTTTTCTATTTCGGAATTATTTTCTGTGCCGTTTATATGATTGCCTTCGCTTTTACAGATTACGCTCACCCCGAAGTAGAATATGACAAAGAATCTAAAATTCAGTTGGCTTCCATCGAGGAATACGAAAAAAATGCTCCGCAAATTAATTTAGAAACTGCAAAATACAGTTCAGATTACATTTCAGAAGGCGAACAATTGTTTAAAACCAATTGTGTAACCTGTCACGGAGACGGTGGAAAAGGTGGAATCGGTCCAAACCTTACCGATACGCACTGGATCAACATTAAAGAAAAAAGTTTGTTTAAAAATGTTTTCTGGATGCTTGAAAACGGTTCGCCGAACAATCCGACAATGCGACCATTCATCAAAGAAGGAACAATCACGGGAAGAGATGCTGAAAAAATCGCATCCTATATTTATCACATTAATCAGGAAAAATCTCCGATTACCGAAAAACAGGGTGGTGCCGTTCCACAGGGTGAAATCGCAAAATGGTAGAAATAAAATAACTCATCTAAATATATTTAACTATGAATTGAATCTCCATCAGATGTATGTCGCAGTTGTAACTCAACTAACATCTGAAAACCTATTCACTTTAAATATTCCATAATATTTAAGATCAACTGAGGCATACATCAACACAAAAACCTGTTCCTTGGGCAGGTTTTTGTCGTTTAAAAATATACCACATACCGATTAAATTTCCATCATTTACCCTGGTTGGCAAACATATTGCTGAATAATTTCAAGTAAAGCCTTTTCTATAGGCTTTTTCAAAAAAAATAATCATGATAAAGCTCATCAAATTTCAAATTTTAAAGATATAAGACAGCAAGAAAATAATTACACAAAGATGAATAAACGGTTCGCCAACACCCGAAAAGTATTGTAAACCTGTCTAAATCACCAAAATTTTGAAACTGAAATTTAATAAACGAAAAATTCTCAGAGGTATTGTTATTACAATCATCTCTATTCTTGTATTGATCATTCTGCTCATTTTAAGTTTAAGACTTCCCGCTGTTCAGAACTATGTAAAAGATAAACTGATCGTTTACTTAGAGAAAAAAATAAAAACCAAAGTAAGTCTTGATAAAGTATATATCGGGTTTCCAAACAGTCTCGTAATGGAAAATCTTTATTTGAAAGGTCAGGATATCGATACCCTTTTAGCCGTAAAAAAATTCGATGTCGGTTTAGATATGTGGCAATTGATTAATTCTAAAGCCGATCTTACTTCAATTGATTTGGAGGGAGTTCGTGCAAATGTTGTGAGAAATCCACAGGGAAAATTCAATTTTGATTATATTATTGATGCTTTTGCGACTTCCGATAAAGAGCAGGAGCAAAAACCGTCAAAACCGTTCATCATTTCTTTAGATAAGATAAAATTAAAAGATATTGGCATTACTTTTAATGACCAACAATCCAGAAATGATATTAAAGCTTATTTTAAATCTTTTGATACCAGAGTAAAAACATTTGATCTTCAGAATAACAATTACGCTGTCAACGACATTAATCTTGACGGATTAAAATTAAAACTTAAACAGGATCTCATCGAGGAAGTTGCAGCCAATGTTGAAGAAAAGGTAGATTCCCTCAATCAGAAAAAGCCTATGAAATTAGGTTTGAACGGAATCAAACTGACCAATTTCGATGTAGATTATGGTGACGATAATACCAAAACTTTTGCTAAAGTTCTTTTCAAAGAATTAAGCACGAAAATCAAAAGCATCGATTTGGAGAACAACGATTACAATGTGGGAAATGTTTATCTGACCGGAGCGAACATCAACGCGAACTTATTCCTTCCAGCACAAAATGCAAATCCTAAAGAAAAAAAACCTGAAGTTTCCAAAAATTCTGCAAAAGAAAAAGCAATGAAAGTTCTTTTGGGAAAACTTCTTTTGGATGATGTGAAAATTGCTTATAACAACACAGCGATTGCTCCTACCCGATCCGGAATGGATTTTAATCATCTTAATTTTGCTAAATTAAATCTCGACGTCCGAAATTTCAAAATGGAAAACAACGGTTTTGCAGGAAGTGTAAAATCAGCGGAAATTCAGGAAGCGAGAGGTTTGAATGTACAAAAATTTAATACTGATTTTGTATATGCTGAAAAAGAAGCTTATCTGAAAAATCTTTATCTGCAGACTCCGAAAACAATTTTGAGAGATGAAGTGGTTTTAAATTATAATTCGATTGAGCAATTATCATCCAATTTGGGAGCCGTAAAAATCTCAGCTGACATCCGCGATTCTAAAATCGGGTTTTCTGACATTTTAAATCTGGTTCCGACTTTAAGAAATACAGCACCATTCAATAAATATCCGAATGCGACTTTAAATGTAAATGCTTTCGTCAGAGGAACAGTGAATGATTTAGCCATTCAGAATCTGAAAGTTTCAGGATTGGATAAATTAAGAGTTTTAGCTTCAGGGAAAATCAAAAATGCAATGAATCCTGACCAATTATATTATGACTTAAATGTTGCCGAACTTTCGACCGCATCAAAAACGATTTACAATTTAGTTCCAAAAAATACGATTCCCAATAATATTACCCTGCCATCTTTCATAACCATTCGTGGAACCGCAAAAGGAACAACACAGATTTTTGATACCAATTTACGTCTGACTTCCACTTTAGGAAACGCTGCCGTAATTGCTAAAGCTGACATCCGAAGAAAGAACAGAGAAACCTTTGATGTAAAAGCCAATCTGCAGAGTTTACAGATTGGAAAAATCATTCAGAATAAAGATTTAGGAAGCATTACTGCACAAATCAATGCGAAAGGACAAGGGTTTGATCCGAAAATCATGACTGCCAATTTAAGTGGTGATGTACAATCTGCAACTTACAATGGGTACACCTATCAGAATATGAATCTGAAAGGGAAAATCAATCGTGGTGCTTATGATATTGATTTGAATTCGAAAGATCCGAATGCCAATTTACATCTTGCAGCATCGGGAGTTTTCAATGATAATCCGACAGTAAAAGTCAACGGAAATATCAATAAATTAGATTTAAACAAACTCGGATTCTACAGTTCGCCAATGATTATCGCAGGTGGAATCGACGGAGATTTTAAAAATCTTGATCCGGATAATCTAAACGGATATCTAAACTTAAAAGACTTTGCCATTTCAGATACTAAGGAAGTCTACCCTATTCAGGAAATTAGTCTGAATGCGGTTTCTACGGCAGATTCAACTTTAATAAAATTCAATTCCCAGATTGCGGATGTGGAATTGAATGGTAAATATAAACTGACACAGATTTTTGGAGCTTTATCGCAAACCGTTAATCAATATTATCAGTTCCAGAAACCGGGAAAAATACAGAAAATTGATGCAGGGCAGTTTTTCACACTGAATGCAAGTATAAAAGATGATAACCTCATCAGAAAATTTGTTCAGGATCTGAAGAGTTTTGAAACCATCAACATTACCGGAAATTACAATGCAGACTCTCAGATTATCGAACTGGATGCAAAAATTCCGCAGGTTTTATATGGAACCAACTCTCTGGAAAATACAAGTCTAAAAGTCACCAATCAGAATCAGGCTTTGCAGTATGATTTAAGTGTTGCGGCGTTGAAAAGTGAAAGTTTCGCTTTAAATAAAGTCAATATCAATGGCGATGTTGCGAACAATATTATCAATTATAATATTACGACGAAAGATGATAAAGATGAAACACAGTTCCTGATTGCCGGAAATGCAAAATCGATGAACGACATTACGGAAATTTCGTTAAATCCGAATGGTTTAAAACTGAATTATATGGATTGGACAGTGGCTGAGAACAACAAAATCCAGATTTTCAGTCAGGGAATTGTTGCGGATAATTTCAGATTATCCAACTCGGGAGCGGAAATTTCTTTACAGTCTGAAAGCAGTTCACCAACAAGTCCGCTGAATGTTTCTCTGAAAGATTTTAAAATTGAAACGATTACAGAAATCATTAAAAAAGATTCACTTTTAGCCAAAGGAACGATCAACGGAGCCGCGCAACTGAGAGACTTAACCAAGAATATGACCTTCACTTCCGACATTGACGTAACCGATTTATTTGTCTTCGGAAATCCTGTGGGAAATTTAGATATTAAAGTCAATAATCAGTCAGCCAATCTTCTGAATGCAGATATTGCACTTTCGGGAAATAATAATGATGTGAAAATCTTAGGAAATTACAATACTTCTTCGAGCAGCTTTGATTTAGATTTAGACATGAATCAGCTACAGATGAAAACATTGCAAGGTTTCACCATGAATGCGATCACCAATACAGAAGGTTATCTTTCGGGAGATTTAAAAATTACAGGAACAACAACCGCTCCGAGAATTTTAGGTGATGTAAAAATGAATAATGTAGGCTTGATGATTGCGAAAACCGGAAGTGATTTCAGAAACATCAATGATAAAATTGATTTTACCAACCGGGGAATTGAGTTTGATAACTTTAAAATCAATGATAAAGACGGAAATTCTCTGAAAATTGACGGTCAGGTTTTAACGCAGACTTACAGAGACTTTGCATTTAATCTTGATGTGAATGCAAAAGATTTCAAAGTGGTGAATTCTGAAAAATCAAACGATGCTTTGATGTACGGAATTTTAGCCATTGATGCGGCTTTACAGGTGAGAGGAAATTTAGATTTACCGAAAGTTGACGGAAGATTAGCTGTTTCGGAAACAACCGATTTCACGTTTGTGCTTCCTCAGTCTTCGCCTTCATTACAGGAAAGAGACGGAATTGTGGAATTTATCGATCAGGATCAGATTGCTTTAAACAAAACCATTAAAGCCGATTCGATTGATGCTCAAAGTCCGATCAAAGGAATGGATGTGAACGTGAATATAGAGCTCAGCAAAGAAGCAAAAATGTCGATCATCATTGACAAAGCCAACGGAGATTTTGTAAAACTTCAGGGTGAAGCCGATTTGACCGGAGGAATAGATCCTTCAGGAAAAACAACATTAGTCGGTGTTTATCAGGTTGAAAAAGGAAGTTACGAAATGTCGGTAAGTGTTCTAAAAAGAAAATTCGACATCCAGAAAGGAAGTACAATTACGTGGACCGGAGAACCGACAACTGCAAATCTTGATATTACCGCCATTTATAAAACGCAGACTGCACCTATCGATTTGGTGGAGCAGCAGGTTGACCAGATTAATCTGAATCAATACAAACAAAGAATACCGTTCAATACTTTATTGATTCTAAAAGGCGAACTTCTGAAACCTCAGATTTCATTTGACATCACGACGGACGAAAAAAACAATGCCGTTTCATCTGAAGTAACCCAAACAATTGATGCAAAACTGGCTCAATTGAGACAAGATCCTAACGAGATGAACAAGCAGGTTTTTGCGTTGCTTTTACTAAACCGTTTTATCGGAGAAAATCCTTTTGAAAGCAATTCAGGAGTTTCTGCAGAGACAATGGCGAGACAGAGTGTGAGTAAAATTCTCTCCCAGCAAATTAATAATCTGGCTTCGGATTTAATAAAAGGAGTTGACCTTAATTTTGATCTGGAATCGACTGAAGATTATTCCACCGGGCAACAAAACACAAGAACCGACCTGAATGTTGACATCAGCAAAAAACTGTTGAATGATCGATTAAAAGTTTCTGTCGGATCTAATTTCGGTGTGGAAGGTGAAGCAAGACAAAATGAAAACACCACCAATATTGCAGGAGATGTAACGATAGATTATGCCCTTTCAAAAGACGGAAGATATACTTTGAGAGCCTACCGTAAAAACGAATATCAGGTTGCGCTTCAGGGACAGATCGTAGAAACCGGACTTGGATTTGTGATTACGCTGGATTATGATAAATTCAGGGATATTTTCAGAAAGTCTAGAAACAACAGAAACCGTGAAGGTATTCAGAATAAAAGAAATAAGGATAAAGAAGTGGTAGAATTCAAATAATACACATGAAAAACAAACTCAACATATACTGTAAATATTTTTTGGTTTCAGGAATTACTGCGACAATCATTTCATGCAGCAACACAAAGTTCCTGAAAGAAGGACAGATGCTGTACACCGGAGCGGAAGTCGAAATTGAAAGCGACTCTTTAAGCAAGAAAGAAAAATCAGAACTTGAATCAGCGATTAAAGAAAATCTTACACCAAAACCAAACTCCTCATTTTTAGGTTTAAGACCAAAATTGTACGCTTACAATGCAACCAAAGAACCCAAAAAAGAAAAAGGGTTGAGATACTGGCTGAAATACAAGTTCGGAGAAGAACCGGTTTTGCTGGGGGATGTTGATCGTGAATTCAATAAAGATATTATCGTTAATTATTCCGAAAACAAAGGCTATTTCAACGCAAAAGCAAAATATGATACTGTTTCGAAAAATAAAAAAGCCAAAGTCATTTATACTTTGAATCCTGGTGGAAGATATCTGATCAGTAATGTCAATTTCCCGGCAGATTCTTCAGAGATTAATAAAGAAATTCAGGTTTTAAAAGAAAGAACACGTTTAAAAGCCGGAAACCCTTTTGACCTGGATGTGATTAAAGCAGAAAGACAAAGAATTGACGACGGACTGAAAGACCGAGGTTTCTATTATTTTAATCCGGATAATATTATCGTTCAGGCAGATAGTACGGTGAGCAAGAAAAAAAATGATGTAGAACTTATTGTAAAGCTGAAAGATAATACGCCACAATTAGCAAAAGAACAATTTACTATTGATAAAGTGATTGTTTTTCCCAATTATAATCTTCGTGACGTAAAAAGAGGAAAATACAGCGTACCGATGAATCCGGATTCGCTGAAAGGCTACGAATACAATGATATTTATGTTGTTGATCCACAGAAAAAATTCAAACCGAGGGTTTTTGACCGTGCTTTATATTTCGAAAAAGGAGACTTATACAACCGAAAAGACCACAATCTTTCTCTTAATCGTTTAATTAGTTTAGGTGTTTTCAAATTTGTAAAAAATGATTTTGTGGTTTCAGATTCACTTAATCATAAATTTGATGCCTATTATATTTTAACACCAAGAGAACTTCAGTCATTACGATTGGAAGCTTTGGGAAGAACCAACTCTGCCAATTATGCAGGAAGCGAATTGAATTTAAACTGGACGCAAAGAAATTTCTTTCACGGAGCAGAGCAGTTTAAAGCTTCTGTTTATGGAGCATTCGATGTTCAGATCGGTGGACCTGCCGATGCGGAAAACATTTTTAGAGCCGGAGCCAATGCGCAGCTTTCGATTCCGAGAATTGTAGCGCCGTTCCGTTTTAATTCTTCAAGTGCTTTTGTTCCGAGAACAAATATTAAACTCGGTTATGAATTTCAGAACAGAACCACTTTATATACTTTAAATACATTTAATGCATCCTTTGGTTACCAATGGAAAGAAAATGTGAGAAAAGAGCACGAGCTGAATGTGATTGATGTTTCGTTGATTCGTCCAGCGGATGTAACTCCAAAGTTTGATTCATTAGCTTTTAATAATCCTTATCTTCAAAGAATTACCGACCGACAGTTAATTTTCGGACCGACGTATTCCTACACTTATTCCACCACCATGCTTCCGAGAAAAAATACATTCTATTATAAAGGAATGCTAGATCTGGCGGGAAATATTACAGGATTGGTAACCGGAGCGAATGTAAAAGAAGGAAAAGAAAAAAATATTTTTGGAATTCCGTTTAGCCAATATGCTAAAATCGAAAATGATGTACGCTTTTACCATAAATTTACAGAGAAAACATCTTTAGCTACCCGATTAATTGCCGGTGTTGCTGTGCCATATGGAAACTCGAAGTACATTCCTTTTGCACGACAGTTCTTCGTAGGTGGAAGTAACAGTATCCGAGCATTCCGCGCAAGAACTTTGGGACCTGGAAGTTATGATCCAAGAACTGATACTTCAACAAGAGCAATTTTTGATCAAGCGGGAGACGTAAAACTTGAAATGAATGCTGAGTACAGAGCCAATTTATTTAAGTTTTTAAATGTTGCCGCATTCGTGGATGCCGGAAATATCTGGTTAATCAACGACGAATTCGATGATAACGGTAAAAACCTCAGACCAGGCGGAAAATTCTCTAAAGAATTTTTAAGCGAAATCGCCGTTGGAGCCGGAGTTGGTTTACGATTAGATTTCTCAATTTTAATTTTAAGACTCGATTTGGCAATGCCATTAAGAGTTCCTTACTATGAAAAAGGCGACCGATGGGCATTTGACAGGATCAATTTCGGAGATTCGGGCTGGAGAAGAGATAATCTGATCTTGAATATTGCAATCGGATATCCGTTTTAGATAGCCTTTGGTAATTGACTTTTTACCTATGCCGAAAATCAAAACAATATTATCAACATCAATAGGAACGGGCTTTAGCCCGTTTTTATTTTAACAAAACTCATACGGCTTCAGCCAAAACATATTTCTGGTTATCTTTTAATTAAAAATTAAACAAATTACTTGATTTTGTATTCTCAAATTTACTTTAAGGAATAATCTTTGTGTTAAATCCTAGAAACAATAATATTTCTTCATTTCATATTGAAGAAAATATAATAATTCAACCAAATCACTCACATTAATATTTCTACCATGCTAAAAGAACTAAAATTTTTCTGGGAGACCGTCAAAGAAACCTTTACTGAATGGAATAATTCTTCCGCCTCCAATGATTCTGCAAGTCTGGCGTATTATGCCATTTTTTCAATTCCGGGTTTACTCATCATCATCATTTGGATTGCCGGATATTTTTTTGGTGAAGAAGCCATTCGAGGACAAATCAGCACCCAGATTATCGGATTGATGGGACATGACGTTGCCAAAAGTATTCAGGATATGATTGCCGGTGCATTGATCGATAAAGAAAATATTTTTATGAAAATTGTCGGGGTCGGTTCATTGGTGTATGGTTCCACTACTCTGTTCTTCCAGTTACAAAAATCTTTGAATAATCTTTGGGAAGTGGAAGCTGCTCCCAAAAAGGCATTGGTGAAATTTCTTTTAGATCGCGCCAATTCTTTAGGAATGATCCTTATTTTAGGTTTTTTACTGATGATTACCATGGTTTTGTCTTCCCTGATCAGCCTCTTTAATAATTTCATAACCACCTATTTCGGATTGGAAACCTATCTAATTGTTGAAATCATCAATTTTGCCGTTGGCTTTGCCGTCGTTGTAGTATTATTTGCATTAATGTTTAAAGTGCTTCCTGATGCAGAAATCAGCTGGAAATCCGTTTGGAAAGGTGCAATTCTTACGGCTTTTCTTTTTACTTTAGGTAAATTTTTGCTGAGCCTTTACTTTAATCAGTTTAAACCAACCTCAGCGTTCGGAACTGCCGGAACTGTAATTTTAATTATGATGTGGATCAATTATTCGTGCATGCTGATCTTTTTCGGAGCTGAGTTTACCAAAGTGTACACCTATAAAAAAGGGTATAGGATCGTTCCTTCAAAACACGCAAAATGGAGCAGTGCGAAATTGTATAGAGAAAGCCAGGTGCAAAGCCAAGCGTCTAAAGTTTAAAATAAAATCCTCCCGAATTATCAGGAGGATTTTATTTTACATTCTGTTTACTGTTCCTATTCCCAGTAAACTTAACGATTTTTGTATTGTTCTTGCCGTCAGATTTGATAAATTCAAACGGAACTGTTTTAAATTTTCATCCTCAAGTTTTAAAATAATATTGCTTTGATAGAATGAATTATACGATTTCACTAAATCGTAAAGATAATTTGCAACCAATGCCGGACTTAATAATTCTGCAGCTTTTTCAACAACAGCCTTGTAATTTGCCAGATGCATGATCAACTCTTTCTCATACTGGTTTAATTCTACATCAGCAATTTCTTTATTAAGATAATTGGCTTTCATCAACAACGATTGAATACGAGCATAGGTATATAAAATAAATGGTCCCGTATTTCCAGAAAATTCTACACTCTCTTCTGGATTGAACAACATTTTTTTCTTAGGATCAACCTTTAGCATAAAATATTTCAATGCAGCCTGACCAATTACTTCGTAAGAAACTGCTTTCTCTTCTTCTGAAAGACCTTCAAGTTTTCCTAATTCAACTGTTATTTCTTTTGCTGTTTCATACATATCTTGCATCAGATCATCCGCATCTACAACCGTACCTTCACGGGATTTCATTTTTCCGTTTGGAAGCTCAACCATTCCATAAGATAGGTGATACAACTGATCCGCCCAAGAATATCCAAGCTTTCCTAAAATTTTAAATAAAACCTGAAAGTGATAATCCTGTTCGTTTCCTACTGTGTAGATTAACTTCTGAATATTATTTTCTTTAAAACGCTCTACCGCCGTTCCCAAATCCTGGGTCATATATACCGAAGTTCCATCCGAACGAAGTAATAATTTTTGGTCTAAACCTTCCTCCGTTAAATCACACCACACCGAGCCATCTTCTTTCTGATACAAAACGCCTTTATCCAAACCTTCCTGAATAAGGTCTTTCCCTAAAATATAGGTATTGCTCTCATATTGAACCTGATCGAAATTCACCCCCAATCTGTTATAGGTTTGGTTGAAACCATCATACACCCAAGAATTCATTTCAGCCCAGAGATTTCTTACTTTTTCGTCTCCGTTTTCCCAATCCAAAAGCATTTGCTGAGCCTCTTTCATTGAAGGCGCATCTTTTTTAGCCTGATCTTCAGAAATTCCCTGCTCCATTAAAGCTGCAATCTCTTTTTTGTATTCCTGATCGAATTTTACGTAATAATTCCCTACAAACTTATCACCCTTGATTTGATTCGTTTCCGGAGTTTCGCCTTTACCAAATTTCTCCCAAGCCAACATCGACTTGCAAATGTGAATTCCTCTGTCATTAATAATCTGAGCCTTCACCACATCATATCCTGCTTCTTCAAGAATCTGAGCCACAGAAAAACCTAGTAGATTATTTCTGATGTGACCTAAGTGAAGTGGTTTATTCGTATTTGGGGAAGAATATTCCACCATTACGGTTGCATTTTTCTTTTCAATTGTTGAAAACTGATCGGTAACCGTTTTAAACTGATCAACAAAAAATTGATTTTTAACTTTTACATTTAAAAAGCCTTTTACCACATTGAAACTTTCCAGCAATCCGGTTTGCTCGGTCAACGCTTCCCCCAGTTCCACCCCAATACTTTCAGGATTTTTTTTCAATTGTTTTACCAAAGGAAACGTCACAATGGTAAAATCACCTTCAAACTCGGTTTTATTCTCCTGAATTTCAAGGTTTATATCTTTTAGCTGATAGACATTAAGAATAACATCCGCCAGTTTTTGTTCTATGATATCTTTAATATTCATTATTCTTCTTTGAACTGCAAATATACGGAAATAAAAAAACCGCACTAAGGCGGTTTAATATGAATGTTAAAAGAAGTTGTGCATTAATTGATGTCCCAAAAGACTTTTGTGGTAAGCTTATCGCCTCCGATTGCTGAAGAAGCGGATTGATAATTTGCTCCATTAATATTAGGTTCTGTAGATGGATACGTTAATCTTACAGGAATTTCTCCTTCCGCAATAGGATATGCACTTGCAGGTGCAACAATACCCGGAAAATCTAAACGTCTAAAAAATGTCCAAGATTCAAAACCTCTATTATACATAGCAATCCACGCTTGATTTCCGATTTTTTCCTTCCAAGTTCCAGTTGCTGTGCCGTAATTAACACTGGACTGATTATAGTAAGCAGTAGCATCAGTGTTATTAATACCCCAAAAAGTAAGTGAAGCTTTAACAGCGCTTTCGTAATGTGTTGCAGCAGAGCCTACAGAATATCCTCTTTCAGCTGCCTCTGCTAATATAAAATGGATTTCTGCAGCATCAATAAGTACTCCTGGTAAGTTTGGCTCTTTTATTTTATCACCAATATGAGAGTAAGAATCATTATATGGTAATAAATTCTGATAACCATAATTTCCTCCTACAAAAGTATTGGTAGTACCATTCAGAGGTGTAAAGTATATTGGTCTTCTAGGATCACTCAATGAATTAAGCTTATCTACAAAAACAGATGCAGGAACAAAATCATTTCTGTTACTTTGTACCAACTCTTCATGGATAAGATTGTAATTTGGAGCAAAAGTATTGTACGTAAGCAATGCATTATTTGTATTACTTTCAATCACTCCCGCTGCATATGCTTGTTCTATACTTGATTTTGCAAGACTATTATTAACGTCAGCCATATTAATTGCAATTTTTACTTTCAATGAATTTGCAAATAATTTCCATTTAGAAACATCTCCAGCATACACCAAATCCTGATTTGGAGTTATTGATCCGTAACCTGTGTCCATTTGAGCAATTGCTGCGTTTAATCTTGTAATAAGCTGCGGATAAATTGCTGCATCATCATCATATTTTGGTAATGGTGTATTTACAATATCTAATGATTGAGAATAAGGAACATCTCCAAAGCTATCTACTAAAACCTGATACGTATATACCATTAAAACTTCAATAATAGCAACTCTGTTTTGCTGAATTTTATTCCATTCAGTTTCAGACATTAAAGCTGGTTTACTTTCTGACAAAATATTCTCTTTTGCCTTCTTAAAATTCCCAAGAGCTTCCGCATAAAGATTATCCCAATGATTATCGGGAATATTTCTTGTAGTCAAATCGTATCTAGATTCTGCACGATACGTAGTTGCCGCCCAATATTGTGAAAAATAGCGAAATACATTTAAATTTACACTTGGCGTAGTAAGCTGATCTACTAATTCTTTTTGTGCATTGGCAAAGAAATACTCTCCAGAAGCTTCATAAGCTTTAAGAGAATCATCATTATAAATATCATCTTCACTAGCACAAGAAGTGACTAAAGCTGAGACTGCAAATATTGATAAAAAAAACTTTTTCATAATTCTAAAAATTAACTTTTACATTAAACGATATGGTTCTAACTGTAGGCATTACCCCCGACTGATAACCCTGCACATTACCTCCTGAAGATCCTGCTTCTGGATCAGCCATCGGAAGGTTTTTATGAATAATCCAAAGATTATTTCCTAAAAGACTGAATGAGGCAGATCTTATCACTGTACCTTCAAAAATTCTATTTGGAAGTGTGTAAGTAATGGAAGCTTCTCTTAGCTTGACATATGAGCCATCATATACAAAAGCTTTTTCAGGATTAATCGAACCAAAAATACCTGTAGAATAACTACCATCAATTCTAATATCATTTGGAGTTCCATCTTCCTTAACTCCCGGTAATATCGTTCCACCACCTTGATCTAAGGTGTTACGAATAGGATTGCCTAAATCATTTAAACCAACCGTATTAGGATATAAGCCTGTCTCTTGTCCGTACATCTGGTCTAATGAAAAAACATCACCACCTTTTCGTATATCAATTAAAAAGCCTACGGAAAAGTTTTTATATTTAAATGTATTTGAAATTCCACCTAACCAATCTGCCTGAATATTACCCAAAACCTGATCATTTTTCAATAAATAATACCCATCCTCACCTACAACCTTATTTCCGTTAGCATCATAAACGAAATCTGTTCCACGTATAGTTCCATAAGCTTCTCCTACTGTTGCATTTAAAGAAGTATGTTGGAAATTCGCCAATTGAAGATTGGTTCTTCCCTCATCCAGATAAATAAGCTTATTTCTGTTTCTAGACCAGTTTACATTAACATTCCAAGAAAAATTTTCTGTTTTGATAGGAGTACCACTTAAAGCGACCTCAATACCTTTGTTTTCCAAATCTCCCGCATTAATCATTTTAAATAAATATTGTGATGCCGCAGTAGTTGGAACAGAAAAAATTTGATCCGTACTATTGGTTTTATAAACTGAAACATCTAAGCCTAATCTATTTTTAAACATTTGCAATTCAATACCAGCTTCCCAAGATTTTGTAATTTCTGGTCTAAGTTGTGAAAAATCCAAATAAGTATTTGAAAGATCAAACAATGCAGCATCAGTTATAGCCCCTCTATTATTTAGCCATCCAAATCGCCCAGGTTCAGGGTCATTACCAACTTCGGCATAATTCAATCTGAACTTACCTAAATTAAGCCAAGGTTGTTTGATCAATTCCGAGAAAATAAAGCTAGTTCCTAAAGCCCAATAACCATAGCCTCCATTTGATGAAGGCAACGCCGTAGATTTATCATAACGGTAAGACCCTTCTAAAAATAGTGTTCTGTCATAATCGAACGATGCTTGTCCGTAAACACCTGATTTTTTATATTCTATATCTGTTTCGATTGGTGCAATAAAGGTTTTAGAGTTTTGTAAAGCATAGAATCCTGGCTTTAAAAGCCCACCGGTAGTAGATGCATTGAAAGCTTCAATATCTCTTTTAATGAAATTATAACCTCCCGTCAGTTTTCCAGTAACTTTTTCACCAACTTTCAAGTCATATGTAGCAATAAAATCGTAATTCTGTTGCATAAAATCTCGTGTGAAAATTTCGTATCCGGAAGATTGATTTGTTTGTGAAAGCCCAAATTCTTCAGCGTGACTTCCTACAGCTTTTCTTATTTCCTGCTTGTCTCTCGAGTAATCAATACCCACTCTTGCTAACAAATTCAAATTTTTAGTAATTTCATAGCTAAGAGATCCACCTGTTAAAAATCTTCTTCTGGTGTCAGATTCATAGTTTTCATATCTGCTCCAGTAAGGATTGTCCCAAAAGTTTGGTGCTAAATTTCCATCTGTAGGGCTTATCATATTCCAGGTAGCATTTTTTTTCGTTCTGAAATATTGCTCTCTTAAATCTAAAACATCAACATTTGTTGCCCACCATTGTCTAAAACCACCGATGATGTTATCACCATATCCTACATTATTTCTACCAACGGTACTCTGATTAGTAAAGGTCATAAAAGCATTAGCCTTTAGTTTACTCGAAAGGTCATATGAATAATTTCCGGTTATGGTATTTTTGTTCAAAGAACTGTTTGGAAGAATACCTGTTTCATAATTATTTGTGTATCCGAAATTATATGTTGATCTATCAGTTCCTCCATTCAATGCGATACTATTAATGATAGAGTATGCTTTTTTAAAAAATTTTGTGGGATCATTTTTTGCAGCTACCTATGGTGTTGCCTTTTGATAATTTGGATGGCCTTCAATAAAAGCATCCCAATTATATACTAAAATACTAGGATTAAAAGCATTTCCGTATGAAGCATCATCTCCGGTAGAAGCAATTAATCCATCATCAATTCCATCACCATTAATATCTCCCATATATGAGCTATCTTCTCCTCCATATCCCTGGCCGTAGTCTTTTTGATATTCTGCAAATGTAGACTTGTCAAAAGTTCCTACAGAAACGGTAGAACTATATGAAATACCTAATCCTGAATTTTTCTTTCCTTTTTTTGTGGTTATCATGATAGCTCCATTCGCAGCCAAACTACCATAAAGAGCTGTTGCTGCTGCGCCTTTAAGAACGTTTACAGATTCAATATTGTTAGGATCAATATCCGATGCCGCGTTTCCGAAGTCAAATCCGTCGCGCCCATTTTTAGCGTCGTTCGTATTAAGATTAGCATTACTTATAGGTATACCATCTACAACAATTAACGCTTGATTATTACCAGTTATGGATTTAATACCTCTCATTACAATATTTGTAGATCCTCCAAAATTGGAATTCATTTTAACATCTAAACCGGCGACTTTACCAGATAGATTATTCAAAAAATTGTTTGTAGGAGATGAATTTACTTGACCAGCGTTTAATTGCTGTGAAGAGTAGCCTAAGGATTTTTTCTCTCTTTTAATTCCGAGTGCAGTAACGACCACACCCTCTATTTCCTGTGTTTTTAAAGTATCTCCAGGCTTTGTTTCTTGCGCATTGGCAACCACAAATGAGGAGGACAGTACTAAAATTAGCACACCTGCTGTTAATTTCTTCATATTAATATTAATTTTGTATGAACAAAGTTGTAAAAAGTTCTTTTATGAAACTGTTAAAATTTAAAAAAATTATTATTTTTAACATAACATTTGGACTTTTACCTCATTTTTGAAAAGACAAACTGTTAAAATTTATGGATTTACTAAAAAAATGGTCAGAAAATTACATCGAAGCGGGATGTGATGAGGTGGGAAGAGGTTGTTTGAGCGGACCTGTTGTGGCAGCAGCTGTAATTTTAGACGAAAAATTTGAGCAAAATCTCGTAAATGATTCCAAAAAACTGAACTTTAAAACCAGGATGGATCTTGATCTTTATATCAAAGAAAATGTAAAATGTTTCGCCATTGCAGAACTTCCTCCTGCGTTTATTGATGAACATAATATACTAAACGCCAGCATTCATGCAATGCACAGAGCTTTAGATCAATTAATCATAAGACCTGAACTTATTTTGGTAGATGGCAATAAATTTCATCCATACAATTTTATTCCGCACCAATGTATTATTAAAGGTGATTCAAAACTTTTATCAATTGCGGCTGCTTCCATTTTAGCAAAAAATTATCGTGACAAGCTCATGATAGAACTGCACGAAGAACATCCCGAATATGGATGGAATACTAACTTTGGTTATGCTACAAAAAAACATCAGGAGGCCCTGATAAAGCATGGTATAACAAAATATCACAGACTTTCTTTCAGGCTTAAGTATGATTAAAAAAATATCAAAAATAAATTATCATGTTAAGAATAGTTCATATTGAAATTTAAAACGATTCTAAATAACAGCTTACTTGTATAAATAATTTAAGTAAAAAATTGGTTATCTGAAATTTACAAATAGATTTTATATTCTTTATTTAAAAATTAATAAAATGAAATTCTGCCTGCTCTCATCAAAATGGCAAAAAAAAAAGAGAAGCTACATTAGCTTCTCTTTCTATTTATATATTACAATGAATATTATTTCTTTTTATTTCTCTGCTGCTCTTGTGTTTTTTGTTGCTCCTGAGCTTTCTCCATCATTTCTCTCATTCGTTTCTGGAACTTCCCTTCAGCTTTCGGCTTTTCTTTATTCGCCTGAATCTGTGCGTGAATTTTCTTCTCATCCAGAATCACATATTTAATGACAAGAATAATCAAAATATTAATCGCATTCGATACAAAATAATACCAAGATAAACCTGATGCAGAAGTATTCAGGAAGAATAAGAATGTGATCGGGAAAATATACATAATCACTTTCATATTTGGCATTCCTTCCTGTTGTGGCTGCTGCATATTTCCTGAAGTCATTACCGTATAAATCAAGATTACAACTGTACAAGCTAATGCAAAAACACTTAAATGGTCTCCTAAGAAAGGAATTTTAAATGGTAATTTAATCAAATCATCATAAGCGGTCAAATCTTTAGCAAACCAGAAACCTTGCCCTCTCAAGTCGATAAAATTCGGGAAGAATCTGAATAATGCATAGAAAATAGGAATCTGTACCAGCGCCGGAAGACATCCCGCCATCTGATTGACACCTGCTTTTCTGTAGATTTCCATAGTTGCCTGCTGCTTTTTCATAGGATCTGCATCCTTGAATTTAGCATTCGCTTCATCAATTTCAGGACGAATTACTTTCATCATGGCACTCAATTTATGCTGTTTATACATAATTGGTGACAAGATTAATTTCACAATAATCGTCATTAAGAAAATTACCCATCCTGCAGATATTCCCCATCCTGCGATAATACTGTATAACCACATGAAGAAATAACGGTTCATTGCTCCGATGAAAGACCAACCTAACGGAAGAATTTCGTCAAAGTTTTTATCGTAAGATTTTAATAATGGTAAATCTAATGGCATAAAGTACCACGTGAAATCCTGATTAAACTCTCCTCCGTTCATGGCAACAAAACCTTCGAAGTTTAATTTTTTCAGATATTCACCTTCTTCAATGGCTTCCTGATTTCCTTTACTTTGCGTGAAACCTGCCTTAGATTCAATTACAGAAGAGAAAAATTGCTGTTTTACACCGATCCAGTTAAGCGTTTCTTTATCTTCCTCCATTGTCGTTCTTCCATCATAATCATAATCCTTATAATTATTAAAAGCATAAGAAAATTCTGAATGCGACTGTTCCTGAGCTCTACCCTTTTCCAGGTTTCTCACCTGATAATCCCAGATAAAATCTGCCTTATTATCAGAAGTTACATTAGATAAACCTTGAGTTCTTACTTTAAAATCTAAAGTATACTGATCTTTAAGCTCAGCTTTCGGGTTATTATTTAAAGTATAAATAAACTGAATCGTTGCTCCGTTATAATTTGCAGTGAGCGTTGCAACATTTCCGTTAACCACCGGAGAGAACACCAAATTTTTGGTATTAACTATTTTTCCTGTTTTATCTTTAAACTGAAAACCGTAGCTCGAATTGTTTTTAGTAATTAAATTAAGCGGAAGATCTGCCTTATCGGTTTTGTGGTCGTAAGCTTTATATTTTAAAAGCTCTACTTTTGAAACCTGCCCTCCCAAACTTGAGAACTCAAGCTTCAGTTCGTTGTTTGCCAAATTGGAAACCTGAATCGAATTCGGAGTTACATTGGGGTTGATGTTGGCTGCCGGAGTAGGCGTTACTGCTTTCTTCGCCTGTTCTGTTTTCTGTTGTTCAGCTTTTACTTTTTCTTCTTCAGCGCTATTTCTTTGGAAATAAAACATGAATCCGAAAAGAACCAAACATAAAACCGCAAAACTGATAATCTGACTTTTATCGAGTCCGTTGTTCTGTTGCATTTTATTTTTATTAAAATTTTTAAATATTTATTTTAAAACATTTCAAATAATTTTAAACTAAAAGCCTGAAATTATCTGAAACATCAAGAAAAATAAGCTGTAAAGATTTATTAAGAAATATCTAAAGATATTTTTAAGCATACCATCTTAAAATTCGCTTGCGAATTCTTAATAATTCTTCTATTCTTAAATGCCTTAATGTTTTAAAAACTAAAACATAATTACATTTATAGTATTCCTATATTTTAGAGTCGACAAAAATACTGTTTTTTTATCAAAACTCTATACTATAATGTGTTACTATATAATAAACTCAGGCTGAGAATAATCAGTCTGAGTTTATCTATGACGTTTGTAATTTCAGAATTACTTTATTTTCAAACCTTATAGGTTTTTGAAACTTATAAGGTTTCGCAAAACTATAAATCTATCAATTTAATTTTACAATTATTTCGAAGTACAAGCTTTTATAAAGGCTCTAAACAAAGGATGCGGTGTTGCAACCGTACTCTTATATTCAGGGTGATATTGTACCCCGACATAGAACGGATGATCCGGCATTTCTAATGCTTCTACCAATCCTGTTTCCGGGTTTGTACCTGTTGCTAAGAAGCCGTTTTTCTCGAATTCTCCGACATAATCACTATTGAATTCATATCTGTGACGATGTCTTTCGGTAATATTTTTTGAACCGTAGATATCGTTTAGTTTTGAACCGTTCTTCAAAGAACATTTCCACGCTCCAAGACGCATTGTTCCACCTTTATCTACCACATTTTTCTGCTCTTCCATTAAAGAAATTACAGGATGTTCCGTAGAAGTATCAAATTCCATTGAGTTGGCTTTAGAATATCCTAAGACGTTTCTTGCGAATTCAACCGTCATGATCTGCATACCCAGACAAATTCCCAACATCGGAACTTTATTTTCTCTTGCATATTGAGCGGTAAGCACTTTACCTTCAATTCCTCTGTCGCCAAAACCTGGTGCCACCAAAATACCAGAAACTCCTTCTAAGGATTCTTTGATATTTTCTTTAGTTAAATCTCCACTGTAAACCCATCTTACTTTTACTTCGGTTTCAAGATCTGCACCTGCATGTTTAAAAGCTTCAGCAATAGAAATATAGGAATCCTGAAGAGAAACATATTTTCCGACCAATGCAATTTCAACAGATTTTTTAGGATTCTGGAATTTTTTAAGGAATGTTTTCCAGTCTTTAAGATCCGCTTCTTTGTCACTTTTCAGATCTAATTCTTTAAGAACTACATCATCAAAGTTTTGTTTCTGAAGGTACATCGGAACTTCATAGATGGTTTCCAAATCTTTACATTCAATCACATTATCCAAAGGAACATTACAGAACTGAGCTAGTTTTGCTCTCTGATCTTTCGGGATTTTGTGCTCTGTACGACACACCAAAACATCCGCCATAATTCCGCTTTCCATTAACTGGCGCACAGAATGCTGAGAAGGTTTTGTTTTTAATTCTCCACTTGAAGCCAGATAAGGCAATAAAGTAAGGTGAATTACCATAGAGTTTTTCTCGCCCAATTCCCACTTCAACTGACGAACAGTTTCGATGTAAGGCAAAGATTCAATATCTCCCACAGTTCCGCCGATCTCCGTAATAATGATATCGTAATTCTGTTTCGATAAGATTTTAATTCTACGTTTGATTTCGTTCGTAATATGAGGAATTACCTGAACTGTTTTTCCAAGGAAATCTCCTTTTCTTTCTTTTTCGATGACAGTCTGGTAGATTTTTCCTGTCGTAACGTTGTTGTTTTGAGAAGTCGGCGCATCAAGATAGCGCTCGTAGTGACCTAAATCCAGATCCGTCTCCGCACCATCTTCGGTTACATAACATTCTCCGTGCTCATAAGGATTCAAAGTTCCCGGATCGATATTGATATAAGGATCAAGTTTTTGGATGGTTACATTGAAGCCGCGTGATTTTAGCAGAAGTCCCAGAGAAGCAGAAACGATTCCCTTTCCCAAAGATGAAGTTACACCTCCTGTCACAAAGATGTACTTTGTATTCTTTTTACTCATTAGATTAGGTTTGTGCAAAGTTAGGGGAAAAAGAAATGCAAAGCAATTTTGTTATCATTTTAAATTCTGAATTTAATTTAATTTTAATTGAAACACCAAGTATTTAAAAGAAAAAAGGCTTCCCAAAAAAACTTCGAGAAACCTTTACCTAAACCAAATTATATATATGAAAATTATTATTTCACTAATTCAAAAAACAAATTAACCTCAACATCTTTTCCAATCCCTGCTCCTGTCGGATCAAATTTAATATTGTAATCTAAACGGTTAACCGTAAACTTCGCCTGAAAACCAGCAACCTCTTTTCCCTGTTGGTTTTTTGTAACCCCACCAAAAGTTACCGGAATACTTACTTCTTTAGTAACGTCTTTTATAGTCAATTTACCTTTCAAAGTATAAGTATTATTTTTACCTTTTACTAAAGAACTGCTTTCAAACTGCATAGCTGGGAATTTTTCAGCATCAAAGAAATCTGCACTTTTCAAATGTTTATCTCTCGGCTCCACTCCCGTATTAATAGATTCAGTTTGAACTGAAAAGTTAAATTTAGCATTATCTAAAGTAGCTCCCGGCGTAGAAACTGTCCCTTCAAATTTATCAAACCTGCCCTGCACAAAGCTGATCCCCATATGCTTGATATTGAAATTCACAGATGAATGCATAGGATCTACTGTCCAAGTAGATTGTGCAAAAGTGATCATGCTTACAAAAGCAAAAACAAAACTTAGTATTATTTTTTTCATTTCTTTTTTTTAATTATGCTACAAATGTATGCAGCGTTTCTTAATGAATCATTGATCTATGATAAGTTCTTATTTTTGGATGAAATTATTTTCATATAAAATAAATGAGTAAAGAACATCAGAAGAAATACTAAACCTGAAATTCCATACATCATTATCATTAAAAGATTTTCATTTGTAGAATCTGAAAAATACAAGAATGGATTATTCCCTGAAATTAGTATGAAAAACAAATATATAATCTCAAACAGAATTGCAATCTTTAATATAGAGCCATAACTTCTTTTAAAAATAATTACTGTTACCAAACCTATTCCTGTTATAATCGAACACATGATAAGAATAAATATAGAATACATTCCAAAACTCCCTCCCGGTAATTTCAAAAGCTTAACAGCCGATTCCGTAAACTGAGTATGCAAAAGCGACATGACTACAAAAATCATCAAACTCAAAAAAATATTTTTCATAACTGAAAATTAATCAAAAATTGAAAAGAAATATTCAAAAAAAATTTTGAAATTCGCAGTATGGCAAAACTCAAAACAGCATATTTCTGTCAGAACTGCGGTTCGCAATATCCACAATGGACCGGGCAATGTAAAAACTGCGGCGAATGGAATACTTTAGTAGAAGAAGTTGTAGAAAAAACCTCATCCAAAACACCTCCATTTTCTAAATCAAAACAGCATGTTATTAATATTATTGAGGTTGAAGCGATTGAAGAACCGAGAATAAAAACTCCCTCGGATGAACTCAACAGAGTTTTAGGTGGTGGAATTGTTTTAGGTTCCGTCACATTAATTGGTGGTGAACCGGGAATAGGGAAATCAACATTACTTTTGCAGCTTGCCTTGAAAATGAAAAAGAGAATTTTTTATGTTTCAGGAGAAGAAAGTGCTTCACAGATTAAAATGAGAGCCGACCGTTTAGCCGAAATTAAAAACCCGAACTGTTTTCTTTATACAGAAACTTCGCTGGAAAAAATTCTTCACGAAGCAAAAAAATTAGAGCCCGATTTTGTCATTATCGATTCTATTCAGACCTTACAGTCACAGTTGATAGAAAGTTCTCCCGGAACCGTTTCGCAAATCCGTGAATGTTCCAATGAAATTATTAAATATGCCAAAGAAAACAATGTTCCTGTATTTTTAGTCGGGCACATTACCAAAGACGGCCAAATTGCAGGACCAAAAGTTTTAGAACACATGGTCGATGTTGTTTTGAATTTTGATGGAGACCGAAATCATCTTTTCAGGTTGCTGAGAGCGAATAAAAACCGTTTTGGTTCAACCTCAGAAATCGGCATCTATGAAATGATTTCGCAGGGTTTAAAGGAAATTAAAAACCCTTCTGAAATTTTAATTACAAAAAAATCTGAAGAACTTTCCGGAAATTCTGTTGCCGTAACTTTAGAAGGAAACCGACCGATGCTGCTCGAAATTCAGGCTTTGGTAAGTACGGCAGTTTACGGAACTCCGCAGAGAAGCTGCACCGGTTTCGATTCAAAAAGGCTGAATATGTTATTGGCTGTCCTTGAAAAACGTGCAGGTTTTCAATTGGGCGCAAAAGATGTTTTCCTCAATATTACAGGCGGAATTAAGACTGATGATCCTGCTCTGGATCTTGCTGTTGTTGCCTCTATTCTTTCTTCCAATGAAGACATTGCCATTTCCGAGCATTATTGCTTTGCCGGAGAAATTGGTTTAAGCGGAGAAATTCGTCCCATTGCACAAGCCGAACAAAGAATTACAGAAGCCGAAAAACTGGGCTATGAGAAAATTTTTATTTCTAATTTAAATAAACTTCCCAAGAAAAAATTCGGAATCAAGATTGAAGAAGTGAGCAAAGTGGAGGATTTTCATGAAAGACTTTTTTAATTAAATTGATATTAAAAACTTTATATTTACAAAACAAAACTCTTAACCTCACATGATTATGAAAAATAGCATTATTCTCTTTATGTTATTTTGCAGCATTACCTTTTTTGCTCAAAACAAAATATTTCAGAATACGATTAATGATAATAATCTTGAAGAGCAGCAAAAGCTTAATAAAAATTTAGCGTCGACTTATATGCTGACGAAATATTATACTCAATCTTTATTTAATATAAAATCTGATCTTGAAATAAATTTACCCAGCAACAGAATCATCAAGGCAAAATTTTCAAAGTCTTTTCTGTATAGTAACAAATCTGAATCTTCTGTTTTCACTATCGAAAACGAGCCAAAATCTGAACTTGTTCTTTCAAAGGCAGAAAACGCAATTACGGGGATGTACACATCAGTTTCAGGAGAAAAAATAATTTTTCATCAGCTTGACAGCAATCTGTTTGCAGTTTCGGTAGTAAGCGAATCAGCTTTAATCAATAAAGATGCAACAACAGATTTCATTTTGAACGAATCTTCTGTTTCACAAAAGGTTAATTCTAATATTTGCTTAGAATCTACTGCGATTTGCCCTGCAACCACCATTGATGTACTTATTGTTTACACTTCTGCAGCAAGAGCATCTTGGGGCGGTGTTGCACAAAGCAACTCTTTTGTAGCAACGGCAATTACAAATTTTAATACGGCGCTGATTAATTCCGGCGTTACAAACACTTCCATTAATCTTGTATATTCGGGGGAGATCATTTATACAGAGTCAGGAGATATTTATACAGACTTACCAAGATTCAGAAATAATAATGATGGATTCATGGATGATGTTCATAGCTTAAGAACCACATACGGAGCCGATCTTTGTGCTCTTGTTACCTCTACCCCCACCAACATTTGCGGGTTAGGATATTTGAACTCTAACCCGACTAACTATACAGCCAACAGTGCGTTTACCGTAACATTATTCAATTGTGTTGTTTCCAATTACAGTTTAGCACACGAAATGGGGCACAATATGGGGCTTAATCACGACTGGTATGTTTCATCTTCTACAACGCCTTGTGAAAATCATCACGGATACATCAACCAGACATCAATAAGTTTAGGAACTTCAAGCTTGCCTTCGCAACGATGGAGAACAATCATGGCGTATAATAATGAGTGTGCAGACTCCGGATTTTCTTGTACAAGAATAAACAGATGGGCGAATCCGAATGTGAATTTCAACTCTGAGCCCACCGGAATTGCGACAGGAAACATCAATCCTTCAAATGAAGCGTTTGGTTTTGCACGTTTTGCCTGTGTCGTTTCTCAGTTTATGCCGACTGCCAATCTGGGAACGTTTGAAATAAAAAATCAGAATATCACAGATTTTACTGTATTTCCGAATCCTGCAAAAGATGAAATCAATATATGGATTAAAAATGATGAAATTTATTCTTTCAAAGTAATCAATGCTTTAGGACAGATCGTTCTGATGACTGATAAAAAAAGTATTAATCTGCAAGGTTTGCCTTCAGGAGAATATTTCCTGAGCGTTTATTCGGATAAAAATTCTTTAGTGGGAAGTAAAAAGTTTATTAAAAAATAAAAATATTTACTTTAAAATTGTAAATTAATCCTCCTTAAAAATAATTTCGGAGGATTTTTTTGTTTTTAAATTCTAAATTGCAGTATGAACTATCTCGCCCACTCGTTTCTCTCTTTTTCTGACGGACAAATTGTCGGACAGTTTTTGGAAGACTTCATCCGAAACAAAGAACGTTTTTCTTTTCCGAAAGAAATTCAGGACGGAATTACGATGCACCGAGCAATTGATACGTTTACCGATTCTCATCCGGCAATTCATGAAGCAAAAAAAGTTTTCAGTCCGCTTGTGAGATTGTATGCAGGAGCTTTTGTAGATGTTTCGATGGATTATTTTCTGGCAACCGATTTTTCTTTAAACTCATTAAAAGGCTGGAAAGAACATTCATTAAAAGTGTACCATGTTTTGAATGAAAACAAACAATTTCTTCCTGAAAACTTCAAAAGAATGCTTGCAAAAATGGAACACGACGACTGGCTATTCAATTATCGTGAAGATTGGGGAATTAAATTCAGCATTCAGAATGTTTTGAATAAGGCGAAATATTTAGATAAAGACATTCCTGTTTTTCAGGCATTTTTAGACAACAAAGACATTTTGCAGAAATGTTATGATGATTTTTTTCCTGATTTATTAGCACATGCAAAAGCAGAAAATGCATTTTTACAATTAGAAAAATAGCTTAAAATTGCTGATATAAATATCTATTGGGATACGTTAGTTTTTCACTTTTCCTTTCTCCATCAACAATAATATGAACGATGTTGATCTGATCATCAAACAGATTGTATAAAAAACTTACGGCAGCTTCAATTTTTTTCGGATTTGAGACAGATTCAGATTCTAAATAAACATTTACAGACTCGCTGTCTTCTTCATAGCCTACAAAGTTGACTTTTAGAAATTGATTATTGGTTTTCAGCTTAAAATATTCTGAACTGTAATTTTTTAAAGCCTCGTTAAGTTGAGGTTTGTATTTCGGGTCATTAAAATGAAAAGACTTACCATATTTTTTAGATAATCCGTTTTCTAAATCATCAAGAAAAAACCTTCCGGTAATCTCAAAATTTTTAGTTTTCGAATTGTAATTCATTTCTACCGAACCAACATGATAAGGATGTTTTTTGCTGAATGAAACCATCACAAACAAGGAAATAATAAAGAAGACAAAATATTTTTTCATCTCAGCAAATCAATAATTTTTTCAGGATTTTGTCTCATATCAAAGAATAAAAGAATTCGTATTTGGCTTTCATTTTCTTTTCTGAAATACATTCTTACGTGTTTTTTGCCGATTAATGCAGAACGAATATCTTTTGAATATCTTTGAAATTGATTAAACTTTCCATTCTTCAAATCTAAAGTCACTTTATTCACATCCTGAAGTAAACTCACGATTTGTTTGTTAGTCCAAGTCATTTCAAGAAACTCTATTTGATTTCTTAAAGTAAGTTGAGCTATTTTTGAGAATTCAATCTGCATATTTCTTCGTCAACATATTTAAGAAATTGTTCTTCAGAAACCATATCTTTCTCTTCAAGACGATCTGCATAATCTGCAAGTTTATCAATAAACCATTTTGGCGTTCCATCTTCATAAAATTCTTCCTCTTGCACAGAAACAGATTTCACTCCTTTTAGTTTTTCTAAAAGTTGCTTGATAAAAGCAAAATCCTCAGAATTTTCAAGTTCTATATTCACAATCATGACATCGAAATTTATACAAAGTTAAAATAAATTTTGTATCATCGCATTTCCTTAAAATTATTAGAAATGCAGGATTTTTTATTCTATCTGAATCTCGGTTGGGAACATATTATCTCATTGGACGCTTTGGATCATCAACTTTTTGTGCTGGCTTTAATTGCTATTTATTCTTACAGCGACTGGAAGAAAATTTTGGTTTTGGTAACAGCTTTTACGATTGGGCACTCGGTAACTTTAGCCTTAAGCATTTTAGATGTCGTAAGAGTTCCTTCTGCATGGGTAGAATTTCTGATTCCTTTGACGATTGTTTTAACTTCACTTGGTAATATTTTAATGAAAAGTAAGAAGCAGTCACAAAATAACATCAATTATTATTTAGCCTTATTTTTTGGCTTGATCCATGGGATGGGTTTTGCCAATACTGCAAGAGTGATGATCGCCAAAAGTCAGAGCATCTCATTGCCGCTTTTAGGGTTTAATATTGGCTTGGAAGTCGGGCAAATTGTGATCGTTCTTGGTATTTTAGTTTTACTTTTTGTCCTTTTAAATATATTTAAAGTCAACAAAAAAGACTGGGTTTTATTTGTGTCATCGGGAGTTTTTGCGCTTTCATTAAAAATGACCTTAGAACGACTTCCATTCTAAAAAAATCTGATATATTTTCAACGACTTATTATTATATTTGAATATTATTAAATCATCCGAAATGAAATTTACAATTTCTGCACTTTCAGTTCTTTTTTTCACAGGCGTTTTTGCCCAAAACATTCAGAATAATCCGGGAAGCAATCACGGAAACCGTTTTGAGCAGCTGGGAACAATTCTCCCGACTCCGAATGTTTACAGAACAGCTTCCGGAGCTCCTGGACAAGCGTATTGGCAGAACAGAGCAGATTATGACATCGTGGCATATCTTGATGAAGATAAAAGAAATTTGAAAGGTTCAGAAACGGTAACCTATCACAACAATTCTCCGGATGATTTGGACTATATCTGGCTTCAATTAGACGAAAACCAACAGTCGACGGTAAAAAAAGCAGATTATCAGTTCTCTTCTACCCTGCCAAAATCTTTAAATGACGAGCAAGTGAAAGTTTCAGAATTGCCTGTAAAAGATAATGGATATGGTGTAAATCTTGAAAAAGTAACCGATGCTTCAGGAAATCCTTTAAAATACACAGTCAATAAAACGATGATGCGTATTGATCTGCCTAAAGTTTTAAAAAAAGGTGAAAAATTCATTTTCAAAATCGATTGGAATTACAATATTCCCAACCGAATAAAAATGGGAGGTCGTGGCGGTTATGAAAATTTTGCTGAAGACGGAAACGACCTTTACACAATTACCCAATGGTTTCCGAGAATGTGTGTCTACAGTGATTTTCAAGGATGGCAGAATCATCAGTTTACAGGAAGAGGAGAATTTGCTTTAGTTTTCGGAAATTATAAAGTCTTGATAAATGTTCCTGCAGACCATGTGATCGGAGGAACAGGAGAATGTAAAAATTATGAACAGGTTTTAAGTTCGGAACAATTAGCGAGATATAAAAAAGCTCAGACTTCAAACGAACCTGTAGAAATTGTCACTTTGGATGAAGCTAAAAAAGCAGAAAAAAATCATTCAAAACAAAGAAAAACATGGGTTTTTGAGGCAAAAGATGTAAGAGATTTTGCCTGGACGGCTTCAAGGAAGTTTGTTTGGGACGCAATGGGTGTTACCATCCCTGAAAACAATAATAAAGTAATGGCAATGAGTTTCTATCCTAAAGAAGCTTATGGTTTGTACAGAAAATATTCTACGAAAGCAGTTGCGCATACAATAAAAACATATTCTGAATTTACGATTCCTTATCCTTATCCGGTGGCGCAGTCTGTGGAAGCTTCCAATGGGATGGAATATCCGATGATCTGCTTCAATTTCGGAAGAACGGAAAAAGACGGAACGTATTCCGAAGGGGTGAAAAACGGGATGATAGGAGTAATCATTCATGAGGTAGGGCACAACTTTTTCCCGATGATCATCAATTCAGACGAAAGACAATGGAGCTGGATGGATGAAGGATTAAACACATTTACCGAATATTTAACGGAAGAAAAATGGGATAACAAATTCCCTTCAAAACGTGGTCCGGCCTGGACGATCGTTGATTACATGAAACTCCCGAAAGATCAATTGGAACCCATCATGAGCAATTCTGAAAATATTATTCAGTTTGGTCCGAATGCTTATGCAAAACCGGCGACAGGTTTAAATATTCTTCGGGAAACGATTATGGGAAGAGAACTTTTCGATAAAGCTTTTAAAACCTATTCTAAAAGATGGGCATTCAAACATCCTGAACCCGCAGATTTTTTCAGGACAATGGAAGATGCAAGTGGTGAGGATCTCGACTGGTTCTGGAGAGGATGGTTCTACGGAACAGATCCGGTGGACATTGCTATCGACAAAGTAACGGTTGCCAATCCTGATTTTGAAGTTACAGCTTCTTCAACCGAAGAAAAATATAAAGTTGAAAAACCTTTGCAAAATGAGTTTGAAGACATTTCGAAAATCAGAAATAAAGAAGATAAAACAATTAATTTCGAAGTAGAAAAAGACAAAGATCTTCAGGATTTTTATTACCGTTATGACCGAGGTCAGGAGAAAGTTGACACCAATAAAGAATATTCTTTAAAGTCTGAACCAAATGTTGCCTTAGACAAAAAAGAACAGGAGAAATTCAAAAAAATTAATGCTTATCAAATTGATTTTGTGAACAAAGGCGGATTAGTGATGCCTATTATCCTTGAGTTTACCTTTGAAGACGGTTCAAAATTACGAGATAGAACTTCAGCCCAAATCTGGAGACACAACGAAAAGAAAGTTTCGAAGACTTTTTATTTCGATAAAAAATTAAAATCAATTCAGCTTGACCCGATGAGAGAAACGGCGGACATTGATACATCAAACAATTTCTGGAGTAACGACGGAGGCTCTTCCGAAACCTCAAAATTCCAGGTATTTAAAGAAAAACAGAAAGCCACAGTAAGAGGCGGCGCCAACGGAAAGGTAAATCCGATGCAGGCTGCAGGAAAGAAAAACTAAAACAATTCATCAGAATAAATATGAAAAAACTCATCGTACTGCTATTTATCCTTTCATTCTCTTTTGCTTTTTCCCAAGAAGATGTTTACTTTGGTAAAAAGCCCTCTGTAGCAGCAGAAATTATCATGGAGAACGGAGATGTAAAAACCGGTTATTTACAAAATTTTCAGAATCCACGATTCGTTCATGCAGACATGCTATTGTTGGGAAATATTGAGAAAAAGCTGAGATTTGAGATTGATGAGTTTAAGTTTAAAGAAGAGCAATCTTCAGCTATTGAAAAAATTGGTATAAACGATATTAAGAGAATTATCATTCTCGACAAAAAAGACGGTTCTGAGAAACTTGTTTATGACAAAATGAAGCTTAAAACAATTAATGTAAAAGGTGAAATTATTGATGTTAACAAAACAGTTATTTTACCTTTAGAACAGGAAGGAAAAGCAAATCTCTACGGAATAAACATTGTTTTCACCCAGAATAACAGATATACAAACAACATTTATCTGCCGTATATGAAAAAACCAGATGAAGAATATGGATATATCGTCATTGATCTTAACAGAGTAAATTTCTTCAACTTAGGAAAAATTGATGATAAGTTGAAGAAAGCAATTTATGAAGTAACGAAAGATTGTATTCCTTTTGCAGACAATTTAGATAAACGCATAAAAGAATTTGAAGATGATGTAAAAACCGCAAGAAAAGAAGGCTTTGAAAAAAAGAAAGAATTAAGAAAATTAGCTAAAAACAGAGGAGAAGGTTTTGATGCAATGAAAATTGACTATGAATATGCCAGTAAACCTTACATGAATCTTCTTGACGAATACGAGCAAAAATGCAGAAAATAAAATACAGGCTTCCTAAATTCAGGAAGCTTTTTTTCTGCCAAAATTTCACACTTCCCCTCAAAAGTCTGCCAAAATTTTTAAATAAGCCTCTTGGCATACAATTAGCGAAAGACAACACAGAAATAATTAAAAAATTAAATATATTATGTCAGTAAACTTTAAACCATTAGCAGACAGAGTTTTGATCGAGCCGATCGCTGCAGAAACTAAAACAGCTTCAGGTATTATTATTCCGGACACCGCAAAAGAAAAACCACAGGAAGGTACAGTAGTAGCAGTTGGACCAGGGAAAAAAGATGAGCCAACAACTGTAAAAGTAGGTGACAAAGTTCTTTACGGGAAATATTCAGGTTCTGAATTGAAATTGGAAGGAAAGGATTATTTAATTGTAAAAGAAGGAGATCTTTTAGGAATCATCGGGTAAGATTTTTTCTTGATTTAAATTTTAAACATTAAGAAATTTAGTTAGTTAAATCTCATCTTAAAGACTGATTAAGAATACCTTCGACATTTAAGCGTCCTGCTTAATTTTGCCAAAGGCAAATTCTTAAAATATCTTTTAATAAATTTTTTTTCTTAAATTCTTAATGTTAATATATAAATCTAACAAGCTAAAATTAAAATCAAATTATAAAATTAAACACGCGAATCGCTAAGGCCAAAAGCCAAAAGCTATTCGCCAAAAGCTTAAAACAATGGCAAAAGAAATAAAATTCGATATTGAATCAAGAGACGCTTTAAAAAGAGGGGTTGATGCATTAGCTAATGCAGTAAAAGTAACATTGGGACCAAAAGGTAGAAACGTAGTAATCGAAAAATCTTTCGGTGCACCTCACGTAACGAAAGACGGTGTTTCTGTTGCAAAAGAAATCGAACTTGAAGACAGAGTAGAAAACATGGGAGCGCAGATGGTAAAAGAAGTGGCTTCCAAAACCAATGATATTGCAGGAGACGGTACAACTACCGCTACTGTTTTGGCACAAGCTATCGTAAGAGAAGGTCTTAAGAACGTAGCGGCTGGTGCAAACCCAATGGATTTGAAAAGAGGGATCGACAAAGCAGTAACTGCTGTTGTTGAAAATCTTAAATCTCAATCTAAAACGGTTGGAGATTCTACAGAAATGGTGAAGCAGGTTGCTTCAGTTTCTGCTAACAACGACGAAACTATCGGATCTTTGATCGCTGAAGCTTTCGGAAAAGTTGGGAAAGAAGGTGTAATCACTGTGGAAGAAGCTAAAGGTATTGATACAACGGTAGATGTTGTAGAAGGTATGCAATTCGACAGAGGTTACCAATCTCCATATTTCGTGACTAACCCTGAGAAAATGGTTGCTGAGGTAGAAAATCCTTACATCCTTTTAGTAGAGAAGAAAATTTCTTCAATGAAAGAATTGCTTCCGGTTCTTGAACCAATCGCTCAGGGAGGTAAATCTTTATTAATTATCTCTGAAGAAGTTGAAGGTGAAGCTTTGGCAACTTTAGTGGTAAACAAATTGAGAGGTTCTCTTAAAATTGCTGCAGTAAAAGCTCCTGGATTCGGAGACAGAAGAAAAGCAATGTTGGAAGATATCGCGATCTTGACAGGTGGTACAGTTATTTCTGAAGAGCAAGGTTTCACAATGGAAAACATTACATTGGATATGTTGGGAACTGCTGAAAAAGTATCTATCGACAAAGACAATACAACTATCGTAAACGGTGGTGGTGAAGAAAGTAAAATCAAAGGAAGAGTTGCACAGATCAAAGCTCAGATGGAAACATCTACTTCTGATTACGATAAAGAAAAATTGCAGGAGAGATTGGCTAAATTAGCAGGTGGTGTTGCCGTTCTTTATGTAGGTGCAGCTTCTGAAGTTGAAATGAAGGAGAAAAAAGACAGAGTAGATGATGCACTTCACGCTACAAGAGCAGCAGTTGAAGAAGGTATTGTTGCAGGTGGTGGTGTTGCTTTGGTAAGAGCTATCGCGTCTTTAGAAAATCTTTCTGGTGCAAATGCAGACGAATCTACAGGTATTAAAATCGTAAAAAGAGCGATCGAAGAGCCATTGAGACAAATAGTTGCTAATGCTGGTGGTGAAGGTTCTGTAATTGTTGCTAAAGTGGCAGAAGGAACTGCAGATTTCGGTTACAACGCTAAAACTGACGAGTATGTAAACATGCTTGAAGCAGGAATCATCGACCCAACGAAAGTAACAAGAGTTGCCCTTGAAAATGCAGCTTCAGTTTCTGGAATGCTTCTTACAACTGAGTGTGTAATCACTGAAGTGAAAAAAGACGAACCAGCTATGCCAATGGGTGGTGGAATGCCGGGAATGATGTAACGGTCAGTGACCGAGGCAAATAAATTTAAAACCGTTCAGATTTTTCTGGGCGGTTTTTTGATAATTTTTACTTATTTTAGATTTAATAAAAATTCAATGGCATTAAAAGATAATATTTTAAAATTTAGTAAGAGACAAATCGATGATGCAGGTAATGTGCTGATTGATAGTAATTCGTCAATACAAGAGAAAGAACACGCATTAGAAATATTAGGTAATTTTAGATCTTGTCATGCTTATCCTATCAATACCTTCCAATCAACACTCAGGCAGAAATTAAATAGGACAGGAGTAGATTATCTCGTTTCTCAGAGGCTGAAAAGAACTCCTTCAATGCTATTGAAGCTTGAAAGATTCCCAAATATGCGCCTATCTCAGATGCAAGATATTGGTGGACTAAGAGCCATACTGCCAAGTATGACAGAAGTTAATCAAATAGTTGATTTATATAAAAATATGCAATTTCAACATTATGTTAAAAATGAAAAAGATTATATCTTGAACCCTAAAGACTCAGGATATAGATGCTATCATATTGTTTATAAATATAAAAATCTACTAAATAAAAATTATGATGGCTTAATGATTGAATTACAAATTAGAACCCGTTTACAACATGCTTGGGCTACTGCTGTTGAAACAATGGGTACTTTCATTGATCATTCTTTAAAATCAAGTCAGGGTCCCCAGGATTATCTTGATTTTTTTGCGTTAGTAGGTAATGCATTTGCCTACATAGAGAATACATCTACACTGTCGAGATTTGATAATTTCTCGAAAAATGAAATTTTCAATAAAGTAAAAGTTGAGGCTAATAGATTACAAATAGTTACACAACTTGAAGGTTTCAGTCAGGTTATTTCAAATATTGAGACAGATAAAAAACAAGGAAGTTTACATTTGGTTGTATTAGATATTTCTAATAAAGAAGTTAGAATACGAACTTTTCCTAAAATTTCTATTGAACAAGCATCTGCAGAATATCTTAAGGAAGAAGCATTAATTGCTGATGGAAATAAGAGACAAGTTGTATTGGTATCTTCTAACTCATTAGATTCTTTAAGAAAAGCTTATCCAAGTTACTTCTTAGATACTCAAGAGTTTATTGAGACCTTAAAAGAAATTTTGGAATCTTAGTATAGATTTCAACCTACCCCTCGATGTCGCGGATTTATAATTCGTGACTTTAATTTTTTTAAGATATATCTAATAATGTACCTTTGAAATTTAATTACACAATATGAAATTTTCGGAAAGAATAGGAAAAAATAAAGTCAAAGATTTAATTCAAATCGACAATATTGATGAAGAATTAAAAAACGCGCTTTGGAATGCAATTACTTTTTTTTATTGGGATATTATTAAAGAAAACTATGTAAGTTCTAATCGTGCGCCTATATCAACCTTCTTAACAAGAATTTGGATATTTTTTTTCAAAAAGAGATATGATGAAATGCCTACATTCGTTCCAGAATTTCGTCGATTTGTCAAAGATTTCTTTTTTAAAGCTAAATGGTTTGAAATATATGACCTGCTAGAATTTCTCTCAAGTAGTTATGATGATGATGAACATAATACTGAGTTTATAAATTATTGTAATCGTATATTAAAGACGGAATTGTCTGGCTATCGTTTCATAGACAATATTATAACACCAATAACTAATGACGAAGAAATTTCATCTATTAATGAAGCTCTTGAAAACACGAATAGTTTTAAAACGGTAAATCTACATGTCAGTAGAGCCATAGAACTTTTTTCAGATAGAAAAGCACCAGATTATAGAAATTCTATAAAAGAATCTATAAGTGCAGTGGAAGCCTACTGCGCAATTATCACAAGTGATCGTAAGGCAACTTTAGGACAGGCTTTAAAACAGCTTGAAGATAAAACGAAGATCCATCCTGCATTAAAAAAAGCTTTTTCAAACCTTTATGGTTATACTAGCGAAGCAAATGGAATTAGGCATGCTCTACTTGAAGAAGAATTTTTAGAACAAGAAGATGCAAAGTTTATGTTAGTATCCTGCAGTGCTTTTATTAATTATCTGATAGATAAATTTAATAAGGCTTAAAGAAAATAAAATTAGTTTAAATAATGCTAGATTTCTTTCTCCTACGCTGGTGCAAGCGTCTCGCTAGTACCTCAAACATAAAAACCGCTCTCATCCGAGCTGTTTTCCATTTCAAAACAAACTCGATATCTCATATTTCCAATCCGTGACTTTTCCCTATATTTAAAACATACTTTTCTAGACAGAAAATCAATTAAACCAAACCTCACCACCATTGAAAACAAAGTCATTCCTCCTTTCACTTTTCGGCTTATTCTTCGCGAATGCACAAACCTTAAATTTTAAACATCTTTCGGATATGTCTACGCGCAGAGGAGCGATAACCAGTGCCATTGCGGGAGACAATATCTATGTGAGCAATGGATATAAAGATTCGGATGGCAATGCTACAATTATTGAGAAATACAGCATTAAAGATAACCGTTGGAGTGTCATTAACTCCAGTCTGGTTCCTAAAAGATTTGCCAATTCGGAGACTTACAATAATAAAATTTATATTTTTAACGGTTGGGGAAACAGCAATCTTGAAATTATAGACCTTGAAACTTATAAAAAAACAAAGGGAGCTGTTAATCATGCCTACACAGGAAATGCAGGTTCTGCCATTCATAACGGAAAAATATATACGTTCGGCGGAAGTGGGCTAAATAATGCTGCCACCACAGTATTTTCTGACAGATTCCAATATTACGATATTTCTTCAGATACATGGAATCCGTTACCGAATATGCCAACTGCCAGAGAAACAAGAGGCAAAATTGTGAATGATAAGCTGTATGTCATCGGTGGTTTTAATGGTACCTCATCCCGCATGGTCAATGTATTCGATCTCAATAAAAATGAGTGGACTGAGCAATATACGATGCCTGCTGCGATATCCGGTCATTCATTAGCCGTATCTGGTAATAAGATTTTTATTGCAGGCGGTTATAATAATCAAAATTTCCTGGCCTATTTTGATACAGAAACCAATAAGTTACATAAATTATCATCCAACATGATTCCCAGAAGACATGCTGCTGCGGAAATTTATAACAATAAATTATACATCATGGGCGGAAGTACAGCATCCTCAACCAAATCAGCTATTAAAAGCATTCAGGTTGCGGATATCAGCGAAGAGGCACTTTCCTCTCGTGGCCAATCAAATTAAACCATATATTCATCAAAATAATAGGATACCGCTCTTTAATTAATAGAGTTTTTTTCTTTAATCCAAATCAAAGACTTTTCATTAATTTTATAATACCAAACTATAAAATATCATGAATCTAAAAACATTAATGACACACACCGCCCAGTACAACAACTGGGTAGTCAACAAGTACATCGACTGGCTTTCGACAAAGTCCGACGAACAGCTTAATCAGGAAGTTATTTCAAGTTTTCCGACCATCCTGAAAACATTGCATCATATTTGGCAAACGCAGGAATATTGGTGGAGCCACATCGGAGAAAATGATGATTTTGATTTTGAAAAAACCTCTGCAACTATCGACAAAGAAGGAATTTTCAACGGCATCAGAAACAATTCAAAAAAACTAATGGAATATGTCGAAAGTTTATCCGAAGAAGATCTTGCAAAAAATGTAAAAATCGAATCTCAATGGTTTCAGTGTGATTTTTCAAAGTATGAATACATTCAGCACATTGTTTTGCATGGAACGTATCACAGAGGACAAATTGTAACGATGGGACGAAATGTCGGAATCACCGATGCCCCAATGACCGATTATAACTTTTGGAATATTTATAAAGATTCTGAGGTGACAGTGAGTTAATTAAATATGATTTAAATATGCAAACCATTCATTCCTAGAGCGGTTTTCCAATTTAAAAACAAATTCCTAAGTTTACAGGTTGTTCCAACCCTAAAAAAACTTCCACAATGGAAAACAAAAAAGACGAACAGGTTCTTGATAATGGCCCATTTTATCACGGTACAAAAGCTGATCTTCAGATCGGAGATTTGCTGAGTGCAGGATTCGGATCGAATTATCATTCTGAAATCATCATGAATCATATCTACTTTACGGCGTTACAAAACGGAGCCGGTTTGGCTGCCGCACTGGCAAAAGGTGATGGTCGCGAAAGAATTTATATCGTAGAACCGACAGGTAAATTTGAAAATGATCCCAATGTAACCGACAAAAAATTTCCGGGAAACCCTACCCGATCTTATCGCAGCACTGAACCTCTCAAAATTGTCGGTGAAATAAAAGAATGGATCAGATTAACAGATGAAGAGCTTCAAAACTGGAAAGAAAGGATAGCAAAACTTCATGAAAATCCGGATGCCGAAATAATCAATTAATTTTAGTTGATAGTTGATGGTTTTTAGTTGCTTGCTAAGACAATATCTAATCACATTTCAGTTATAATTAAATATGAAAAAAATAATCCTGGATCTTGCCACCACTTTAGATGGGTTTATAGAAGGACCAAACGGAGAAATCGATTGGTGTATTATGGATGATGACATGAATTTTGATGGTTTTCTTTCAAACATTGATTCCATTTTCTATGGAAGGGTAAGTTACGATTCTTGGGGAAATTATCAACCCGATGAAAATGCAGGTTCCGAAGAAATCAATCTTTGGGAAACCATTCATTCAAAAAATAAATTCGTATTTTCAAGTCAGGAAAGAGAAGATCAGAATGCAACTTTTATTAATTCTGATATTGCAGAAAAAGTTACAGAAATAAAACAACAAGAAGGAAAAGACATTTGGCTTTACGGTGGCGCAAGTCTTATTAAAACTTTTATTGAGCTAAATTTAATTGATGTTTACAGAATCTCTCTTCATCCGGTTGCTTTAGGAAGCGGGAAACCTTTATTTGAAGATTTGAAAAGCAAGCTAAATTTAAAGCTATTAAAAACCAATATTTTCAAATCAGGAGTTGTACAATTGATCTACGAACCTCTAAAATAAAAGCATGCAAAGCAAAAATTTCGAAAGGGTTTACAAAATGTCATTTGCCGGAGTTTACCCACACTATATTGAAAAGGCAGAAAAGAAAGCGCGCACGAAGGAAGAAGTGCACGAAATTATTTTCTGGCTGACTGGCTACAATGAAAAAAGCTTTCAGAAAATTCTGGAAAGCAAAACCAGTTTTAAAGATTTTTTTGAACAGGCTCCGAAGATCAATCCCAATGTTTCATTGATCAAAGGGGTAATCTGTGGTTATCGTGTAGAAGAAATCGAAGACGAACTTATGAGAAACATCCGTTATCTTGATAAACTGATCGACGAATTGGCAAAAGGCAAAGCAATGGAAAAGATTTTAAGGAAATAAAATCATGATGCTATTTCAAAAGAATTTTTAAATTTTAATACGATGGCAAAACCCAACAAAACCACCGAAACACAAGTAAATGTAAGTGATTTTATCAATTCTTATGTAGAGCAGGATCAAAAAAAAGCCGACAGTTTCGAGTTGATTAAACTCATGAGCAAATGGTCTGGCTTTGAGCCTAAAATGTGGGGGCCAACCATTATCGGATTTGGCATCTATCATTACAAATATGCAAGCGGACACGAAGGTGATATGCCACTCATCGGTTTTTCACCCCGCAAAGCAGAGTTTTCATTGTACGTTCATTCTCCCACTGAAGACAACCAACATTTATTGGATGATTTAGGTAAATTTAAAATGGGAAAAGCTTGTATTTACGTGAAAAAGTTATCTGACATTAATGTTGATGCATTAGAGAAAATCTGCAAAACCACCATTGCGTATCTCAACGAACATCATGAATGCGCTTGCAGAGAAAAATAATGTATCTGCCTAAATAATTTTCTTCATTTTGACGACAATTGACAACCAACATCATGGAAAACATACTAATTCAAGATTATAAAGACTCGGGTTATATCTATTTAGAAAATTATTTTTCTGAAGAAGATTTAAAAGATCTGGAATTAATCTTACATAAATTCCACGATAACTGGTTGAAAGAAAATGAAAAATATTATCAATCAGGGTTAATCAACAGCCATAGTCTTACTTCAAGCAAATTCATTGCGCAAGATGAACGGCTGGAGATTTTTAAATTCATTGTTCAGGATAAAATTTCAGAGATTGTTCGTTCACTATTTCCCGAAAAAGCTATATTTCTGAATACACAGCTGTTCTTTGATCCATTTAATAAAAATCAGAATAATTATTGGCATCGTGATATTCAGTACACCGGAATGAGTATCGACGAACAAAAAGAAAAAATCAAAACACAAAACGTTATTCATTTCAGAATTCCTTTGCAACCTGAAATAGGAATTGAGCTTATTCCAACCACACACAAGAACTGGGATTTGCAGGAAGAAGAGGAAACCAGACTTTCATTAAACGGAAGAAAACCAAATGACAATCTTCAGCGAGGAAAAACAGTCAGCCTAAATCGTGGCGACCTGTTAATTTTTTCCGCCAACATAATTCACAGAGGTTTGTACGGAAATAACCGTTTTGCTTTCGACGTAATTTTCTGTGACGACACCCCTGAATTTCGGACTTTTATTGATTTTAAAAATCATCCGACTCAAGATGAATTGCAATTTTTAAATTCTGAATTTTTTTGATGTAATATCTGTAGTTTAAGATAAATCCTTATATCAATAAATTTCATCTCAAAATTTATTATCCAGTTAACTCACTAAAAATATTAGTTTGGGTACAGAAAAATCCATCTGAATATTTCAGGTGGATTTTTTTAAGAAATATTACCAAAGAATTCGCAAACAGAAATGATTATTATTAAAAAATTTACATCAAAAATAAAATTTTAGAACGGTTTTTGATTGAACGGTTCTGTAAACCATGTTTTCATTGAAAATATTGCCAATTACTACCACACCATTTAATCAAAATTTGAAGCTATGAAAAAAATATTGCTACTTGTCCCTTGTTTTCTGCTGTCGGAAGTCACTGCTCAGGAAATCACTACCACATCACAGGCAAACTCTACTCCTGAAGATAAAATGAATATCATCAAAACGAACATTACGGGCTACGCTTTCAGAAATATTAATTTGTCATATGAAAGATCGATCAACCGTTGGTTTGCGATCAATGTAGGTTTTGGAACCGTTGCAGAAGGAAAAGTTCCTTTTATGAATGCTTTTTTGAGTGAAGAAGATGAAAAAGATTTTCAGAATCTGAGAATTAAAGCAACAAATTTCACCGTCGAACCGAGATTTTATATCGGGGAAGGTTATGGAAAAGGATTTTATTTTGCTCCTTACTACCGATATTCCAAAGTTTCGTCCAATACTTTTGATTTCACTTATGATTATACAGCCTTTAATACCACCTATCCTATTCCGCTAAAAGGAAACGGAGAAGCAAGCGGAAACAGCGGCGGATTGATGATTGGTGCACAGTTTTTCTTAAATAAACAGCACAATCTTGTCCTTGATTTCTGGATTGCAGGAGCCCATTATGGTTCAGGAAGAGGAGATTTCAGCTTATCAAGTGATGTAGTTTTAACTCCGGATATGCAGGCTCAGCTAAAAAAAGAAATTGAAAATCTCGATATTCCTTTCGTTGAATATACAGTAGAAACCAATTCTAACGGTGCAAGGGTAAAAGTAGACGGTCCTTGGGCAGGTTTCAGGAGCGGGTTTTCACTGGGTTATAGATTTTAAAAAAATATAAAATAAAAAACGCCTTCGGTTTTGAAGGCGTTTGATATTTTTAGCTGGTGTAACATTCTTTAAATCTCGAAATAAGATGATCTAAAGTATGACGCTGCACATAGACCGTCTTTACATCTTCGTACCTAGGTGATTTGTAAAACACTTCATGGAAATCCATACTGCCGTTACCTACTTTTACAATTTTTTGAACATCGATGTTCAACTTTTTCAATTCATCTTTTAAGACCTGAAATTCGTCTTGGATATTATTCATCTTTATATTTTTGTTTTTAATTAAAAAATAACAAAATTCACATAACTAACCCCTGTTAAAAACAACAAAAAGCTAATTTTTTAATAAATTTAGCAATTCTATCTGAAATAACCATAGGGTTAGCCATATTTTTTATAGTTCTTCTAAATAACAAAAACTATACCTAAGTTCTTAATTGTGAATTTAAAGTGAATTTAATATTAACTCAATGTTAACAAACATAGTATTAATGATGCTTTGCATAATTGTTTCTTAATGAATCATTTAGATCATTTTTTGAAAAGAGTTCTTTATACAGAGAAAAAATTTGAGTAGGATTTATTAAAATTTTTAACCTAGACATCATTTAATCATCAAAAAGGAAAATAGAAGCCATGAATTTCATCAAAACAACTTTTGCTTTAGGATTAATTGTATCTTCAACTTTCATTTTTGCACAGAAATATGAACCTGTCGTTCTCGAAGCCAAAAAAGGAAATGAAAATAAAAGTGTTTCAGACAAAAAAGAAGACGTTAAATATTTTATACAGTTTGGGATCATGTCTAGAAATCATGATCAGTTTAAAAACAAATATGGTGTTGGTGTCGTTTACGAAAACTGCGTTATCACCACTTACATGTCTGAAAAAGCAAAAAAGAACAATCATGAAGTTGCCCGATATTTAACCGAAAAATATGGCGAAAGCTGGAAAAAAGATTTAGAAATAATTCCTTACGGATTATAGATTATTTTTCTTCTTCCACTTCGATTTCATGCCTTAGCTGAGCCTTGTATAAGGTGGCATAATATCCGTTTTTATCAAGAAGCTCAAGATGTTTGCCCTCTTCCACAATTTTACCGTGCTCCATCACAATAATTTTGTCAGCTTTTTCTATAGTTGAAAGCCTATGCGCGATGATAATTGAGGTTCTGTTTTTGGTAATCTTTTCGGTAGCTCTTTGGATTAATTTTTCACTTTCGTGATCAATTGAAGATGTAGCTTCATCCAGAATAAGAATTTTCGGATCAGATAAATACGCCCTGAGGAAAGACAGCAATTGTCTTTGTCCTAATGAAATGGATGAACCTCTTTCGCTCACCACATATTCATAACCTCCCGGAAGCTGCTCGATAAACTGATCTACTTCAATTTCTTTTGCCGCCGATTTTATTTTTTCTAAAGTGATCTCATCATCGCCGAATGCAAGATTTTCATAAATGCTTCCGTGGAAAAGAAATACATCCTGCAACACAACACCGATATGACTTCTGAGATTGTACAGTTCGTAATCTTTTAATTCAACATCATCAATAAAAATCTCTCCTGAATTGATGTCATATAATCTTGTAATCAAACTGATGATTGTAGATTTTCCTGCTCCGGTAGCTCCGACAATCGCAACAGTTTCTCCCGGATTTACTTTAAAATCTATTCCTTTTAAAACCTCCTGCTTTTCATCATAAGAAAAACGGACGTTTTTAAATTCTATCTTTCCGTGGAAATGATCTTTTTTTACCGTTCCTGTATTGGGCATTGCATAGTCTTCATCCATTATACCCAAAACTCTTTCTGCACCGACAATTCCACGCTGAATATTGTTGAAACGGTCTGCAATCTGTCGCAAAGGACGAATCAGCATCGAAATAAACTGAATAAACGCAATCACAACACCTGCACTGATGGTAATATAGCCTCCGTAAAAAAGGACAAATCCTATGAACAGGGAAGAAATTAGTTCAACAACAGGAAAAAACAAAGAGAAAATAAAAACGGTTCTAAGCAAAGCACTTTTTAAAGTGATATTGATCTCATCAAATTTTTTAAATTCCGCCTGTTGCCTGTTGAACACCTGAATGATTGGCATTCCTGCCAATCTTTCCTGAACGAATGAGTTCTGATTGGAAGTCCATGTTCTTTCATCACCAAAAGCTTTTTTTAATCTCTTTTGAAAAAATCGCGTAATGACAACCATTAAGGGTAAAATCGCAAGAGAAATATAACTCAGATGCACATCGACCTGAAACATCATAAAAAGTACAAAAATAATTCTCAGAACATCGCCAAAAACCATCAGAAAACCGTCTGTATAAACTGTCGCAATAGTTTCAACATCACCAACGGCTCTTGTCACCAACTGACCGATCGGAGTTTTATCAAAAAAAGCAGTCCTGAAATAAATCAGCTTATTATAAAGTTTCTCACGAATATCTCTGATCACATTCTGAGAAATATAATTGGAGAAATAAACCAGAAAGAAATTTAAAATCGTTTCCGCAAAAACAAGCCCTACCAAAACATAAATATGTCTTATCATCAAAGCTTCATCTTTCAGCTTTGTAATGTCGTTATCTACAATCTGCATCGTAAGATAAGGTCTGTAAGTAGAAACAACGGATAATATAACGGAAATAATCAGGGTAAAAATAAACCAGCTACGAAACTTCATCCCAATGAAGAACAGCCTTTTTACAATTGCCCACGTATCTTGTTTTTTCATTATAGAAATTGACGTAAAGAATTAATTTGAAAAAATTCTATGCAAAAATACAGCTTTCTAACTTTACAACCTTTACATGGATGTAAAATAGTCATAGAAAAAACAAGATTAGATTATTATTTTTTATTGTTTTTCAATCCAGCTCAAAACATACCCTGCAACTTCTTCCCAACCTTTTTCACCTGCGATAAAATGACTTCTTCCTTCAAATTCTTTAAAATCAACAACACTGTTATTATCTTTATAAGCATCAGCAATTTTTTTTGAAAATTTTGCCGGGAAAATATGATCATTAGAACCTGCAATGAACAACAATGGCTCATGAGGTTTGTTTAAATCTAATTTTGCTGAAGATTTGAAAAGCGGGTCTCTCGCCAGTTTTCTGCTTTCGGGAGCAGCAACGGTTTCATACAGTTTATCGCTCTCTTCTTTTGAATAATTGTTGAAAAATGCCTTATGATACCACTCTTTCGAACCTAAAAATGCAGTATTTCCTGTAAAGAAATTCACAACCGGCCAGACAATTTTTACTGTAGAAAAAGGGGCCATTACGTTTTTGGGAGGCGCACCATCGATGCTTACCCCTGCAACTGCTTTACCCATATCAATCAGTTTCTGAACCATCAATCCGCCGAACGAATGTCCGATGATAATGGGTTTCTCGGGAAGTGAATCGATGAACCCCGACAAATGAGCAACCACTTCATCAAAACCTACATCTTTCAAATGCGACGGAATGTTTTTCTTTAAATCTGAAGGATTTCCTTCATGCCCCGGATTTGCCGGAGTGTGTACGGTGTAACCTTTTGTTTCGAAATAAGTTTTCCATTCTTTCCAGCTTGTATTGTTCACAAATAATCCATGAATTAATACGATAGTTTTTGTTTTCATAACTTTTATTTTTAATTGGTTTTAAATTATGAGACAAAGTTCCGCGAATAAAATGAGGATAATTTTAACCTTGGTTAAAATCGTATTACTTACCCGAAATTCTTTTCCGGATCCTGCTTAATGATGGCCCCTGAATTCCCAAATAAGAAGAAATATGATACAACGGAACATTCTTAAAAATATCGGGATGCTGTTTGATCAGATCTAAATACCGTTCTTCAGTAGATTTTAAAATAAACCCTTCAATTCTCGACATGGTAATGTTGAATGCTTCCTGCGCCAGCAATCTTCCAAACTTTTCCCAACGGTGCGACCGATTATATAATGAAAGCAAATCGGTATATCGAATAAAAATAATCGAAGCATCCGTTAAAGCCTGAGTATGGTAATCACACGGAATCTGATTGATGAAACTTTTAAAAGAAACCACAAAACCATTGGCAGAATACAGAAAAACATTTTTTTCTTCCCCCGATTTCTCATCAATTGTGTAAGAACGGAAAACACCATCAACAATAAACCCGAAATAGGTACAAACCGTTCCTCGAAGATTATAGAAATCTCCTTTTTTATATATTTTAGGCAGCCAGTAATTTTCAGATAATCTGAAATCCTCTTCTGTGAGTCCTGCAAAATGATTGAGGGCAAATGCTAATTTCCCGATTTCATCCATGGTTTTTAGTTTTTTTTAAAATTAAAATGGTGACTTTGAAACATCAAGTCACCATTATTTTTATAATTCCTTATTTCCTATTTCTTCTATTTCAAGAGCCGGACTTTTTGTAATTCCTTTTTTTAATCTGTTTTCAAGAATTCTGTAGATTCCGTATACACCTCCTATTGCAAACAACCAGCTGATAATATTAATTCCTGAAAAGCCCGTGTAATTATTTTCGTTCAGGTAATTCGGATTCTTAAAAACCATGAAAACTTCGTACGAAGTCATAAAGAAAATCTGAAAACCTATATAAAGACCAATCGCCAAAAGACCGAAATGCCATTTTGTTTTGCCGAATCTTTCAGCCAAACCCGCATAATAACGATAAGCTCCCACAAGAATAATTATTGACATCATCGTTTTTAGTTTGGTATAAATTTAATCATTTATTTAAAATTCATAACCAACATCCACCAAAAAAAGTGCATGCGCCGGAGCAGAAGTTCCTGCCGAGTTCCGGTCTTTGTTTTCGATCACTTTTCTCACATCTTCTGGCTGAATTTTTCCTGAACCCACCTCAACCATCGTTCCGACAATTGCTCTTACCATATTTCTAAGAAACCGGTTTGCTGAAATGGTAAATTTCAATTCAGTTCCGTTCTGTTCCCATTCTGCCCTGTACATTTTGCAGAGATTGGTCTTATTGTCGGTGTGAAGCTTTGCAAAACTCGTAAAATCTTCATATTCAAATAAAATTTTACAGGCTTCATTCATTTTATTAATATCTAAAGGTTTTCTCCAATGTTGCCATGCTGAATCCTGAGTGAAAGGATTTTTTTCTAAAGAAATATAATACTCATATGTTCTGAAGGTCGCATCAAAACGGGCATGAAAATCATCTTTAACCTGAAAAATTCGTTTGATCCCAATATCTGCAGGCAAAAAACTGTTAAGCTGATGAACCAGTTTGTCATTCAGAATCTGCTCGGTATCAAAATGGGCAAACATTTTTTTGGCGTGAACTCCGGTATCGGTTCGTCCTGCTCCGGTTGTTTTAATTTTTTCCCTTAAAATTGTTGAAAGCGCTTTTTCCAGTTCTTCCTGTACAGAAATATCTTTCGGCTGAATCTGATAGCCGAAATAATTTTTACCGTTATAAGAAAACTCAATAAAATATCTCAATATAATACTATTTGAATGGTATGAAACAATCTTTTACAATGTGACCGGAATCATAAAGTAATTTCAGTTTAAATCGCATCTTAAACCTTTTGCAAAAATACTTTAATTTGATGATAAAAAAATATAGAATTTTGTTGAAAACTCATTCAAAATAGCTTCCTAAAGCCTGTGAAAATTCTTATTTTTGCAAACGTATGAAAAGATGGTATCTCTATCCTTTTTCTTTAGGTTATCACATTGTTACGGGCATCCGAAATACCATGTATGATCTGGGAATTTTTAAATCTACGAAATTCAAGACTCCGATTATCAATGTCGGCAACCTTTCTGTGGGCGGAAGCGGGAAGTCACCGATGGTGATGTATCTCGCAAAATCTTTATCTAAGTACTACAGAACAGGGGTACTTTCCAGAGGTTATGGAAGATTAACGAAAGGGTATGATGTGACCAACTACGACAGTAACTATAAAACTGTAGGTGATGAAGCGATGCAGCTTTTCGAGCGTTTTAAAAACCGTTTTGTGATCGCTGTTTCTGAAGAGCGCGTTCCAGGAGCCAAAAAAGTAATCGATGATATGGATCTTGATGTTTTGATTCTTGATGATGCAATGCAGCACAGAGCGATCAAAGCAGGATTTAATATTCTGATGACCGATTTTAATGATCCTTACTTTAAAGATCATCTTCTTCCTGCGGGAGATTTAAGAGAATCCAGAGCGGGAGCAAATCGTGCCGATGTTATCATGGTCAGCAAATGTCCTGATGAACTGACCGAAGAAACCAAGCAGTATTACATCTCAAGAATCCGTCCGACAAAATCTCAAAAGGTATTTTTCTCATCAATCGGATATGATGAAAATGTTTACGGAACGAGAGATAAAATGCTTCCCGACAACAATCTGAATTATTACGATATTCTTTTAATAACAGGAATTGCCAACCCAAAACCGTTGTTGACGCATTTGGCTAAATTTTCCCAGCGTGTAAAACATCTGAAGTTTAGAGATCATCATAATTTTTCTGATGCTGACATTAAAAATATTGTCGCAGAATATAAAAAACTAGGCGAATACAAATTAATTCTGACCACAGAAAAAGATTACGTTCGTCTGAAAACTTTCGATTATCTGCGTGACCTGGTTTATTACTGGCCAATCAACGTGGTGATTGATAGAAAGGAGGAATTCAATCAGGTGATTATGAATTATGTGAATAGAAAATAATTTCTGTTTGTCATTGACTTCGTCGAATCTTCGATTTCTGAATGGAACGAAGTGAAATGAAGATATCTCTAATTACTTTTTAGATTCTTCCTTCGTCAGAATGACAAAGCTGCTGAATTTTCTTTTATAGATTATTTCAATCCTTAAATTTCTGCCAATTCATATTATTTCATTCCTATATTCCATTTCAATGTTTAGATTTGTAAAAAATTTAGATATGAAACAGATCATGACGGTCATGATGTTGAGCATGTTCACTTTGGGTTGTGCACAGAAAACTCCTCAGGTTTCAAAAACCGGATTTTCAAAAGAAGCACTCAATCAAAAGCTGGAAGATGAAAACGGAAAAAGCATCAGCGTTAAGCAAATATTAGATCAACATAAAGGAAAAGTTTTGGTAATTGATTTTTGGGCAGGTTGGTGTAGAGATTGCCTGAAAGCTTTACCTAAAGCTGAAGAATTAGAGAAAAACAATCCGAATATTGATTTTGTATTCTTTTCTTTAGAAAGATCAAAAGAGAAATTCGACAGCAGTCTGGAAAGATTCAGCATGAAAGAAAAAGAAAATTACTGGTTTGCTGAAGGTTGGAAAAACGATTTCAACAATTACATCGACCTCAACTGGATTCCGAGATACATGGTGATTGATCAAAAATCGGGCATCGCAAAATATTACGCAATTTCTCCGGAAGACCCGGAAATTCAGGCAACGATTGATAAACTTTTAAAGTAAGGTTGAAACTAAGATTTATGGTGATTAAAACCTACAAAAATTCATTGAATTTCATAATTAAACCACAAAAGTCACAAAAGTTTTTTTTAAGCTTAAAATTTTGAAAGCAGAAAGTTCACAAAACATGAAAATCAAAGATTTTCAAAAACTTAAGTGTTCTTTCAATTATTTTCTTTAACAACTTTAAATTAGAACTAAAGTTTTTGTGACTTTTGTGGTTAGACTAAAGAAACGAAGAATCCATATCTTTGTGATATGGATTCTTCGTTTCCGCTCCGCAAAATAATTCATGTTGATATGGATGCATTTTATGCCTCCGTGGAGCAATATGACAATCCTGCTTTGCGTGGAAAAGCAATTGCCGTGGGTGGTGGTCATCGTGGAGTGGTTTCTGCAGCGAGTTATGAAGCGAGAAAATTCGGAGTGCGTTCTGCGATGCCGAGTAAGACAGCCAAAGAAAAATGTCCGCATCTGATTTTTGTTCCGCCAAGATTTGCACGATATAAAGAGATTTCAAAAAAAATCCGTGAGATCTTTCACGAATATACCGACTTGGTAGAACCACTTTCTTTGGATGAAGCTTATCTCGATGTTACCGAAAACAAAAAAGGAATTGAATCTGCCAATCAGATTGCAAAAGAAATCCGCCAGAAAATATTTGAACAGACCGGCTTAACTGCTTCTGCAGGAATTTCGATCAATAAATTTTTAGCAAAAGTCGCTTCAGATATTAATAAACCGAACGGACAAAAAACCATTCATCCCGAAAAAGCAGAACAATTTCTTGAAGAGTTGCCTATTGAGAAATTTTACGGGGTAGGAAAAGTGACCGCCAATAAAATGTTCAGTCTGGCAATTTATAAAGGAAAAGACCTTAAAAAAAGATCTCTTGAAGATTTAACGAGACTTTTCGGGAAATCAGGCACTTATTATTATAATGTAGTCCGTGGAATTCATCTTTCGGAAGTGAAGCCTCACCGCATCCAGAAAAGTGTTGCTGTAGAACGTACTTTTTTTGAAGATCTTTTTGATGAACAGCAGATCAATGAAAAACTTCAGAATTTGAGCGAAGAACTCCACAACCGACTGCAAAAGAACAATATTTTCGGAAGATCTTTAACGTTGAAAATTAAGTACAAAGATTTCTCATTATTTACCAGAAGTTTTACGAAAGAAGAGTATTTCAGTTCGCCGGAACAATATTTTACGACTGCAAAAAAACTTTGGGAACTCCGCCCTTTCGATAAAGCGGTACGATTATTGGGACTATCATTATCACACCTCAACACAGAAGAAAAAAAGCAGATTTCGGTACAGCTTAAAATTCCGTTTGAGGATTTTGAATAATCATAAAATCAAACTACTTGATATCACAAAATTTACTTTTATTATGAACCAAACCATGATACAATTTTTCCATTGGTATTCTGAAGGAAAAGGAAAGCTATGGAACCACGCTAAAGAACAGGCAGAATATTTATCCGGTTTAGGAATTACCTCAGTTTGGTTTCCGCCGGCTTACAAAGGTACAGATGGAGAGAATTCTATCGGCTATGACGCATATGATCTTTTCGACCTTGGAGAATTTGAACAAAAAAATTCTGTTTCTACAAAATACGGAACCAAAGAAAATTATATAAATGCCATTCGAGCCTTAAAAGAGAAAAATATTCAGGTTATTGTGGATGTTGTTTTAGGACACAAAGCCGGTGGCGACGAGCTTGAAAAATTCAAAGCAGTAAAAGTTGACGAAAACAACCGTGAAAAAGTGATTTCTGATGTTTTTGAAATTGAATCTTATACCAAATTTACGTTTCCCGGAAGAGGTAAAAAATATTCTGAATTTGAATGGAATTTTACTTGTTTCAGCGGTGTAGATTATGCCGAAGGAAGAGATTCGCACATCTATAAAATCAAATCGGAATACGGTGATGACTGGGAAGAAATGATCGATGACGAGAAAGGAAATTATGATTATCTTATGTTTAACGATATTGAGCATAGAAATCCGCACGTTCGGGAAGAACTCAATAATTGGGCAAAATGGTATTTTGATGAAACCGATTTCGACGGCGTGAGATTGGACGCTCTAAAACATATTTCTTTTGATTTTTATAAAGAATGGCTTACTTTACTTCGTTCCAATTCAGGGAAAAACATCTTTGCGGTTGGAGAATATTGGGCTCCAGGATATTTGAATTTACTGCAAAAATATATTGAAGCCACAGAAGGCTGCATGAGTCTTTTTGACAGTTCACTTCAGAATAATTTTCATACGGCATCCAAAGAAGGCGACTCTTATGATTTGCGAAATATTTTAGCTGAAACTTTGACGGAAGCTGATCCGCTACATTCGGTAAGCCTTGTTGATAATCACGATACACAACCGCTGCAGGACTTGGAAGCTCCTGTTGAAGCATGGTTTAAACCAATTGCATATGCACTGATTTTATTGAGAGAAAAAGGTTATCCGTGTATTTTTTATCCTGATTTGTACGGAGCGCATTATAAAGATAATGACCGTGAAGGAAACGAGCAGGAAATTTTCCTTGATAAAGTAGATGGTATTGAAGAACTTCTAAAAGCACGTAAAGAAAATGCTTACGGAATCCAAAGAGATTATTTCGAAGATGCCAATTGTTTGGGTTGGGTACGTGAAGGAGATGATGAACATGATGGCTGCGCAGTTGTTTTGAGCAATAAAGACGCTTACACAAAGCCTATGGAAATGGGTGAAAAATATATCGGAAAAATATTTTATGATGTATTGGGACGGTCTGAAGAAAAAGTGATAATCAGAGAAGACGGATGGGCAGATTTTCCTGTTCCTGCAGGAAATGTGAGTGTTTGGATTCCGGAATAATATCTTTTTTGACTCTCAGATTTTGATGATGACGCAGATTTTTAGATTCAATAGGAACGGGCTTTAGCCCGTTTTACTTTAAAGAGATCTCAAATGGCTTTAGCCGAAATCTATAATAAGTTTTGGCTAAATCCTAAATTGGATAATGATTGTGTAGTTGGGCTAAAGCCCAACTTTATTGATAAAATTTTAATCAAACAAAAAATCCAGTCTAAAATTAGACTGGATTTTGTTATTATTTCTTTAGATACAAATCAAAATAGTCGGTGACTTTCTGCATCAGATGCACTCTGTCTTTTCCGATTACATTGTGCGGATGTCCCGGATAAACAAAATAATCCATCTGAATGCCGTGGTCAACTGCAGACTTGATGAACTTCATCGAATGCTGCCAAACAACCACATCATCCTGCGCACCATGAATCATCAGTAATTTTCCTTTTAAGTTCTGAACTTTATCCAGAAGATTTGATGTCGCATATCCTTGAGGATTTTCCTGTGGAGAATCCATATATCTTTCGCCGTACATAATTTCGTACATGCTCCAGTCGATTACCGGACCTCCTGCAACACCAACTTTGAAAACATCTGGTTGACGAAGCATGAAGCTTGTCGTCATAAATCCACCGAAACTCCAGCCGTGAATACCCATTCTTTCCGAATCTACATAAGGAAGCGATTTCAGATAATCAACTCCTTTCATCTGATCGTTCATTTCCGTTGTTCCCAAGTTTCTGAAAACAGCCTGCTCAAATTTAAGTCCACGGTTTGCAGAACCTCTTCCATCCATGGTAAAAATGATATAACCGTTCTGAGCCATATATTCATACCACAGGTTTCCTGAAGCCGGGAAAGAATTGGTTATAAGCTGTAAATGCGGCCCGTTGTATAAATAAACAATCGCAGGATATTTTTTATTAGGATCAAAATTGGTCGGAAGAATAATCTTACCGTACAATAAAGTTCCGTCATCAGCTTTCAGGTTGATGCTCTTTACTTCCGGACGAAGGTAATTCTTTAGTGGGTTTTCAGATTTTAGAAGATTTGTAGCTTTTAGAGTGGTTGTATTAAGAATATTTGCAACTCTTGGCGTTGTTGCGTTGCTGTAAGTGTCATATAAATAATTACCGTCATTGCTCAATATTCCTGAATGCATTCCTTCTGCATTATCTAATCTTTGTGTCTTGAAAGTATTCCAGTTGATTCTGTATAAATGTCTTTCGGTAGGACTTTCCTGTGTAGAAGCGTAATAAATCTCTTTTTTATTTTCATTAAAACCTAAAATATCGGTTACCAACCACTCCCCTTTTGTAATCTGAGCGATAAGACCTTTTTCTAAGCTATAATGGAACAAATGGTTGTAGCCCGTTCTCTGACTCTGCCAGATGAAATCTGTATTTGAATTCGGGAAAAATACCAACGGATGTTGAGGCTCCACATATTTATCACTTGTTTCTTCGAATAATGTATTGATGAAATTTCCTGTAACAGCATCATACTTATTCATTCTTAAATGATTCTGACCTCTGTTTAAAACACCCACAAAGATGAATTTAGAATCAGGACTCCATGTAACCGCAGTTAAATACTGATCTTTTTCACCTTCAATTTTCAGAAAAGTCGTTGACTGGTTTTTGATATTATAAACACCCAAAGTCACCTCATGAGAAGTTTTTCCTGCCATCGGATATTTTATATTGGTATTTACAGCAGGCGTTACAGACCAGTCGATAATCGGATAATCTGCAACCATGGTCTGATCCATTCTATAGAATGCTATATTTTCAGAATTGGGAGAAGGGAAAATTCCGGTATCGATTCCGAATTCGTTTCGGTGAACATTAGAAGCTCCGTTGAGAATATTTTCATTGGTATCACTTGTTACCGCAACTTCTTTTCCGTTTTTATTAATAAACAGATTATTACCTCTCGTGTACACCAAAGTCTGATTATCCGCTAAAGTTTTTACATTTTCAGAACGATCTCCAAGAACTACTGAACGTTTCACTTTCCAGTCACTACCCGATTTTTCTAACCAATACATTTGATTATTAGCTGTAAAATAGGCATCAGAATTGGTCGTAAACTTTACAGGAGGAAGTCCTTTCAGCTTGTTATCTGCAAAATTTTTGTTTACCTGTGTAAGGGAGATCAGCGTATCCTGCTTATTGGTTTTAATATCGGTGATCAGATAACCTCCTTTTACCCCATGAATGTAAGATTTGCCATCGTCCGACCATGAGAACTGTGAAATATTTTTCACAGCAAGATTGGTTCTTGTACCATTTACTGCTTCAGCCATGGTAAATTTCTGGGTTTGCGCCAAAGCTGTACCACCCAAAACTACCATTAATAAAGAAAATTGATGTAGTTTCATTTTTAAAAATTGAATCTGTCAAAAGTAAGAAATAAAATGCACACGTTAAGAAATGTTAAAATAAAACATTCATAAACTATGCTTTTACTAATTAAATTTTAATATTAAACTTTATAGGTTTTGAGAAGACTCCTGTTTTTTTCTTTTAAATGACAAATATTTTAATGAAAACTGAAATCATAGCCGCGATTGAACGGCCTGTCTGAGCTCTTTCCCGGATCTTTAGCGCGGCGGCTTTGCCGCCGCGCTAAAGATCCGGGAAAAGCGAGTAGTGAAAGCGGGAATAGCTCCTAAAAAAAATGACACACCATGAAATTCAACCTGCAAGTGATTTTCTTATCCTAAATCAATGTTTAGGGTATCATTATTGCCGTAGATTTGCTTCAATAAATAACAACATAAAAAAACAACAACAATGGCTACAAAATGGAATTTAGATCCGGCTCACAGTGAAATTACTTTTAAAGTAAAACACATGATGATCTCTAATATTAAAGGAAACTTCACCAATTTCAATGCTGAAATTGATGCTGATGATGATACTTTTGCCAACGCAAAAACAACTGCAACCATTCAGGTAGACTCTATTTCTACACATAATGCAGACAGAGATAATCACTTGAAATCTGCAGAATTTTTCAATGCAGAAGCTAATCCGACAATTACTTTCGAATCTACCGCGCTAAACAATTCTATTACAGGAAATCTTACCATCAATGGAGTTACTAAACCTGTAACTTTAGATGTAGACTTTGGCGGAATCAATGTAGATCCGTGGGGAAACACAAAGGCTGGATTCTCTTTCGAAGGGAAAATCAACAGAAAAGATTTTGGTCTGAACTGGAATGCAGCTCTTGAAGCAGGAGGTGTAATGGTGAGTGAAGATGTGAAAATTGCAGGCGAATTGCAGTTTGTAAAACAAGCTTAATTTAATCGATTTCTGCAAGCCGAAAAGTTGCGGAATAATGAAATCAATTATTTTTTAAATCATAAAGGTTCAGGGCATTTTAAAAACCTTGAACCTTTTTTAATCTCAATAAAAATGAATCTTAACGATCTACAGAATATCAGCAATGAATTGAATAATTCGGAGAAAATGCCGGTTCTTTTTCTCGGACATGGTTCTCCGATGAATGCAATTGAGGAAAATCAATTCGTTCAAGGATTCCGGAATGTGGCAAAAGAAATCCCGAAACCAAATGCGATTCTCTGCATTTCTGCGCATTGGTTTACCCGGGGAACGAAAGTTACTGCGATGGACATGCCTAAGACTATTCATGATTTTGGAGGTTTTCCGCAGGCTTTGTTTGATGTGCAATATCCCGCTCCCGGAAATCCCGAATTGGCGAATGAAACAACAGAGCTTCTGAAACCTGTTTTAGTTGAAGAAGATCACAATTGGGGACTCGATCATGGTGCGTGGTCGGTCATTAAACATATGTATCCGGATGCAGACATTCCTGTGATTCAGTTGAGCATTGATTACACAAAACCTCCGCAATATCATTTTGATCTGGCTAAAAAATTAGAAAAACTGAGAGAAAAAGGTATTTTAATTATCGGCAGCGGAAATATTGTTCATAATCTTAGAATGATCGACTGGCGAAATATCAACACCGTTGGAGCGGGTTGGGACTGGGCAATCGAAGCCCGCGAAAAAACAAACAACTGGCTTCTCGACGGAAATTTTCAGAATCTGATCGATTATCAGAAGCAAGGAACTTCATTACAGTATGCAATTCCTACACCCGATCATTATCTCCCACTCATTTATTCTTTAGGTTTAAAAAATAAATCGGAAGATCTGGTTTTGTTTAATGACGATTTAATCGGAGGTTCTTTGAGCATGACAAGTGTAAAAATAGGTTAACGACCAAATATTTTCATTATCACTATAAATTTAGTAATATTGTTTACCATGAAAAAAATAATATTACTTTACTTACTGTTGTGTCCCCTATTCCTACTTTTTTCTCAAACGATAAAAGGCAGAGTCGTTAATGATATTGACAAACCTATTGCGAATGTCAATATTTATCTCGACGGAACCACAACAGGAACAATTTCCGCCGCAGATGGGACGTTTGTATTGAATATTCCTCCAAAAACAAACAACAGTGTCGTCTTCAAAAAAGATGATTACGAATCTTTCACTGCAAACAGCTCAGATGTTATGAATAAAAACCTGAAGGTTGTTCTGCTAAGAGCTAAAGAAATTGAAGAAATTGTAATCATTCCTTTTACTGAAACTGCCTACAAAAACTACATTCATTATTTTCTAAATAATTTCATTGGTGAAGATAAAGCCAATGTTAAAATAAAAAACCAACGCACCTTAAAATTCTCTTATGATAAGCAGAATAAAATTTTAAGGGTAAAAGCTCCACAAACTTTAATAATAGAAAATAAAAACCTGGGTTATACAATTGAATATAAGTTAGAAGAGTTTGTAGCAGATTTTGAAAATAAAATTACCACTTACTATGGAACCAGCTATTTCAAATCAACAAAAAATACGGATAAAATAAAACTCAACAGAATGAATGCTTATGACGGAAGTGCATTTCATTTTATGAGAAGTCTCTATCAAGGAAAAGTAAAGGATGAAGGATTTGTAGTAAATCAGATAACCAAATTCCCAAATTCAAAATATCCTACTGATGAGGAATTAGAACAGCTTAAAGATTTTACGAAAACCTTTAAAGCCACAAAAACGATTACTGTCCCTGATAACATTCAGGATATTATGAACCGTAAGAATAATGAACCAAAATATCGAGTTGCTGTTACGAAACCTAATATTTCTGAAACAGATTATACAAAAAAAATTGATGACAGAGTGATTTTAGATTTTAAAGATATTATTGAAATAAAACACGATAAATATTTTTATGAGTTTAATAAAAATGAAATTGTAAAGAGCAAACTTCCTATAAAACAGATGTCTCATGTACATTCTAATGACGAAACCTTTGAAATATACAGCAACGGAAACAATTCGAACCCTACCAATCTTTTGTATCAGGGAGATTTTACTAAAAATAAAATAGAATTTCTTCTTCCTTTAGATTATCAGTTAGGAGATTAATTTAAACCAAAAAAGCTTCCAAAACGGAAGCTTTTTTATATTTAAAAACAACTTAAAATTATTGTACAGCCTGTAAAACATTAATATTTCCATAGCCGTAATCAGCATTTTTAGTCGGATAATAGGTTGCAGACTGTCTCATTTTATTTAAAACCTGCTCTCTCGTCCATGACGGATTTTTAGACCAGACCAAAGCTGCAATTCCTGCCGTAGAAGCAGTTGCCACGGATGAACCACCCACATAATCGGTTTGGCCATTGTAATAACTCAACACCGGAATATTATTTCCTGAAGATCTTTCCATCTGATAGGTAAAATCAATTTCTGATCCTGAATGACAGACATCACACTTCTGATTCGAAGTATTTTCTTTTACTCCGGTAATAGCCTGCGTTTCGGACATCCAAGCCGGAAAAATTACGCCAACAAAAGTTGTAAAGTTTGTGGAAGTTCCGCCTGCGCAGAAAATCAGTTTTCCTTTTGAATACGCATATTTTACACCGTCTTCAATTTTTCCGACAGAAAAAATATGTCCCATAGACATAGATATTATTTTTACACTTGTCGTATTGGCAAGATTGGTAAAAGCGATTTTTACCCCTTCCTGTTCGTGGTATCCGTCCAAAACAACATTTGATGCTGCTCGGTAAGAAATCAAATTTGCATTATAAGCAATACCAACCGGTTGTCCCTGATTATTTCTCGGAGCCGCCATCGCCGAAGCCATACTCGTTCCGTGACCGCATTTATCATCTGCTCCGTCATAGCCAGAGCTCCACGGCCAAACCGAATCTACGTAAACTCCATTTTTGCTGATTGTTCTTCCTGAAGATAAGCCATTATTAAAACTCCCGCTCAATAAACTTTGGTTAAAAGAAACTCCGGAATCAATTAATCCGATGGTAACACCTGATCCTGTACTGTAATTCCATGCGCTTGTAATATTGTGCTTTGCAAATGACCAAGGCGCTTTTGCATTTGGGGAAACTGTAGTATAATCTGATGCATTTAAAGCTGTGGATTCAAGACCGCAACCTGATGAACTGCTGCTGGATTTCGCCGAAGCTCCGTTAATTTTGTTTTCATTTTCAAAATAACGGTAATCTGCAGGCTCAAAATAACGGATTGATTTAAGTTTTCTTAATGCTATAACGGTTTCCTGTTTTTCAATATAAACATCAATCTGATTTAGATATTCATCGGAAGCCATAAGAACTCTTTCTTTATTCCCTTCATATTGTTTTATAACTTCTAAAATTTCATTCTGCAAAGCTTCAGAATTTGAAGATTTGCTTCTGTCAAAATCTTCTTCTGAATCGCCAAAACCGATAGAAGCTATTTTATTTCCCTGAATAATTCCGCTCCATAAAAAATGTGAAGAAGCCTCATTCCACGAGAATCTCCCTTTTGTTTTTGTAGTTTCATTAATCTGCTCATTGATTTGTCTCGCACTCAGCGGATCGGTCTGAATAATCTCTGCTTCAGCCTGATTAGTCTGAATTTCTTCTCTGGAACATGAACCCAACGCAAAAAGCGTGAGTACATAGAATACACATTTCTTCATAGTAATAGATTTTAAATTTGGTATCACAAGATATTAATTTCTAATGATATACAACTGTTAATACTATGCTTTACAGAACAGTTTTCTATATCTTTAACTAAATAATGATTCCATTTTTGTTTTTGTAATTAATAAAAAACAAGCACAAAAAGAGATTGGTAATCTTGTATTTAATCATAATTTTAGATGCGCACAATTAATTTTTCTTTATCAAAGTTATTCAGAAGAATCTGCTATTATCTGAACTTGTTTTCGTAAATTTGTGTTTGAAATTTTTTACTAAATGAGAGAAAGTGCTGTAAAAAAAATTGCAGTTCTTACTTCGGGAGGTGATTCTCCCGGGATGAACGCAGCATTAAGAGCGGTGGTAAGAACCGCAAACTATTACAATATCGAATGTTACGGAGTAAGAGAAGGCTACAATGGTCTTATTCATGATGATTTCCTTAAAATGGGGCCTCGTTCCGTAAAAAATATAATCAATCAGGGTGGAACTATTCTAAAATCTGCCCGTTCTCAGGAATTCAGAACCAAAGAGGGTCGCCAGAAAGCTTTTGAAAACTGCCAGAAATTAGGAATTGACGGCTTAGTTTGCATTGGCGGAGACGGAACTTTTACCGGTGCAAAAATTTTCAACGAAGAATTCGGAGTCAGAGTAATCGGAGTTCCAGGAACTATTGACAACGATATTTTCGGAACAGATAACACGATCGGATACGATACTGCTTTGAACACAGCAATGGATGCCATCGATAAAATTCGTGACACCGCAACTTCGCACAACAGAGTTTTCTTTGTAGAAGTAATGGGTCGTGATGCTGGTTTTATTGCTTTAAACAGTGGTTTGGCAACCGGTGCTCTGGAAATTTTAATTCCTGAAAGAAAAGACAGTATTGACGATTTATTCATTAAATTCAGAAATGCCGAGAAAACAGGAAAAGCTTCAAGCATCGTGGTTGTTGCTGAAGGTGAAAAATTAGCGAACGTTTACGAACTGGCTGAAAAAACAAAATCAGAATTTCCTGATTATGATATTCGTGTTGCAGTTTTGGGACACATGCAAAGAGGTGGTTCACCAAGCTGTGCAGACCGAGTTTTGGCAAGCAGACTGGGTTATGGAGCAGTCGTTGGATTAATGGACGGAAAGACCAATGTAATGGCAGGAATGCGTTCAAATGATCTGACCTACACTCCGATTGAGGAAGCCATCAAAAAACACAATGAAATCAATAAAGATCTATTATTGATCTCAGAAATTTTAGCAATCTAATATTTTATATAATTTTTAAAAAATCAAAACACTATGTCAACAATTAAAGTAGGTATTAACGGGTTTGGTAGAATTGGTCGTCTTGTTTTCAGAGCAATGACTGAAAGAGACAACATCGAAGTAGTAGGAATTAATGACCTTATCGATGCTACGTACATGGCTTACATGCTTAAATATGATTCAGTTCACGGGATTTTCCCGGGCGAAGTTTCTGTAGAAGGTAACGACCTTGTGGTAAACGGAAAAAGAATCAGAGTAACTGCTGAAAAAGACCCAAGCAACCTAAAATGGGATGCAATTGGTGCAGATTACGTTGTAGAATCTACTGGTTTATTTTTAGATAAAGAAAGTGCTGCAAAACACATCGCTGCAGGTGCAAAAAAAGTAATTCTTTCTGCTCCTTCTAAAGATGATACGCCAATGTTCGTAATGGGTGTAAACCACAAAGAACTTACTGATGATGTAAAAATCTTATCAAACGCTTCTTGTACCACAAACTGTTTAGCTCCTTTGGCTAAAGTAATTCACGATAACTTCGGAATTGTAGAAGGTTTGATGACAACAGTACACGCTACAACAGCAACTCAGAAAACAGTTGATGGTCCTTCAATGAAAGACTGGAGAGGTGGTAGAGCTGCTCTAAACAATATTATCCCTTCTTCTACAGGTGCTGCAAAAGCGGTAGGAAAAGTAATTCCTTCTTTGAACGGAAAACTTACAGGTATGTCTTTCAGAGTACCAACGGTTGACGTTTCTGTAGTGGATTTAACGGTGAGAATCGAAAAAGCTGCTTCTTACGAAGAGATTTGTGCTGTAATCAAAGCCGCTTCTGAAGGTGAATTGAAAGGTATTCTTGGATACACTGAAGATGCTGTAGTTTCTCAAGACTTCATCGGAGATAAGAGAACTTCAATCTTCGATAAAGATGCAGGGATCATGCTTTCTCCAAACTTCGTAAAACTTGTTTCTTGGTATGACAACGAAATGGGTTATTCAAACAAGTTGGTAGATATGTTGATTCATGCAGCTTCTTTGTAATTGATAATTCATCATCGATAAATAATAAAAAACCTTCCATTTGGAAGGTTTTTTTGTTTTATTTATTAGTCAGTCTTGTCAATCTTTACCACTCACGGTTCTATTTCCAATCGCAAATTTATAACCAAACTGAAATTGATAAAATGCCTGATTATTTGAACTTCCCAAGTAATTATAGGTAATTAGTCGTGCAAATATTGCCTGATTGGGACTTCCGTTAGGATGATAAAAAACCTCCGCTTCATTTCTAAAAATAGGAATAATAGGTGGTAACATAATTTTTTCGGATTGATAAGTATTAAAATTCTGAAAATCATACCATGAAAATTCAGCTTTATAATCAAACCCGAAGTTGTTAAACCTTTTTGTCGACAAATGTAAACCACCACCAAATCCCATAGCTTTGACACTTTTAGTAATGGTATCACTTACAGTATGAATATTCATTTCAGAAATATTATAATTGAGTAAACCATACAAACTCAAACTTACCGGAGCGTTTTTATTCTGCCATTTTAAGATTTCCAGATCCAATCCCATAACCAGATAACGTTTTTCTACTAAATCTATATCGTTTTTCACCTCATAATTCGTATTTGTGCTGTCTAATTTTGTCTGCACATAGCGCGAATCTTTTTCAAAACGAGAATAATTTACAGAGGGAGAAACAGCCGGAAAATATTCAATCTGTCCTAAAGTTTTTTTACTTCCAAAAAATCGGAAAGGATAAGGAAATAAATAAAATTTAGCTCTTCCTTCAACTTGTGCTAAACCATTTTGAGAATCTCCGAAAAGGGTCAGAAAATCTGTATAAGCTCTTAGTTCTAGTATTTTTTCTAAATAAGTCTCCTGTTTTATCTGATAAACAGCATTCCCTTTTTCATTTTCTTCAGGTTTTGTAGGAAGCTCTAAAGCTATATCATGAGGAATGTAATGGTTTCCAACTTTATAATTGTAGCTCATAACATCAGATAAACTTATAAACAAATCCTTCATTTTTTCATCAGTGTATTCCCTATATGCATCGTATGAAACTTTTCTGACAGAGCTTTTATAATTCATCATTTTTCTCGTACCAAAACTTGAAAAGAATAAAATACTTATTCCTATCTGATTTGTAAAAATATGCTCATTCCCTTCACCATCCTCTACAAAAACTCTTATATCACAAAAATAGCCGTCTTTAATTTCGACATCTAATTTTTTGAATTTATACCTTAATTCCGGTTGCAATATGTAATCTCCACAGTCATATTTCTTTTCAAGAACAAAATGATTAATCTTTTTAAGCTCCGTTATGCTATCCTCTATTATTTTTCTTCTATTGACATCTAAATTTTTATTCTTATCAAGAAAAATCTGTTTGGTTTTCACTTCATTTTTGGCTGCTCTTATCTCTTTACTTTTAAAGTACTTATAAAAATAAAATTCTTCTTTATGTTTCGGGACTATAATATCCCCAAAATAGCTTTTTTCACCTTTGTTATTAATGACACTTCGAAGGATTTGGGAAGTTTCATCATTTTTACCTTTAAAAATATCTTCTTCTAAAACTTTATTTTTACCAAAATACATATAGACATTTGTATCGACTTCTTCATCTTTCTTAGCAGTTTTACTAAAAACATCGCTTTTATAACCAAACCATTCATCAATTTCCTGCTCACTAATTCCTTTATCGAGTAAGATCGTTTTATTAGCTAAATAAAGCTGATAATTTCTAGCAAGCGTATCATTATATACTTTTGCATCTTTATACTGTTTCTGTAATTTTGTAAAATCTTCATCAAGAGACTGTCCGGAAAAATTTTGTTTAAGCTGAGTTAATTTCTCATTCGTTTCATTATAAAGTGCTCGGAATTTTTTGTGAAAACTATTCAGCTTTAGAATTTCTTTTTTAGCATTATCTTTTTCGGTTTGGGAAATTTGGGAGAAAACCATTCCCGCCCATCCAAGCAGAAACAGCAATACAATTTTTGTTCTCATAGTTATTTTGTTTTTTAGTTATGATTTAACTACACACAAAAAACATCAACTATGAATTACAATAATTATAGCCGAGTTTTCAGGTTCATTAGTTTATCACAAATTTTGGAATTTTTATTAAATAAAAAAATCACCCTTTTGGGCGATTTTTACTATAATTTAAAATATTAATATTTCATTAATCCAAAGTCATACTTTTCAGCGACCAGATTCCACCATTGTAAATATTCAAATCGATTTTAGAATTAATTCCATACACAATTCCGTTTTCTGTGAACTGCCAGAAATGCCATTGATCTTCGGGAGATGGCTGTGGAACATCATTGTAATTGGCAAGCCAGATCGGGTAATCATCAAACTCACCTCTCAAAAAATCTTTGTAATAATGATAATAGGTATAGATAATAGGTTTTTCACCATATGTTTCTTCCACAATTTTGCACCAGACTTTTAAATCTTCAATCAGCTTTTTATTAGATTTGCTTCTCGGCATTTTTTCAATATCTAAAACGGGTGGTAAATCTCCGCTTTCAAGCTTCACATTCTCTAGAAAATTATTAGCCTGAATGACCGGATCTTCATCTGCTCTGTAAAAATGGTACGCCCCACGAATCAGATTATGTTCTTTTGCAGAAGTCCAGAATTCATCAAAATTTTTATCGGCACTTCGATTACCCATTGTTGCTCTCATCACAACAAATTCAAGCTGAATGGTTTTATTTCCGATACTTAAACTATCCCATTTTATATCTTCTGTATTTTGATAATGAGAAATATCAAAACCATAAGTCTTATCGAGATTATTTGAAATAATTTTCTGAATTCTCAGAGTTTCGTTTTCGCTGTTTTTCAGCTTTTTATGAGTGAATTTATTAAAATAAAGAGCATAATAATAACTTATTGATTGCTTTAGATATAAACCTGTTCCGATAAGTGCAATTAGCAAAATAACAAGCAGGATTCTGCGACGGAAAAAATAGTTCTTCCGCCTTGTTTTATGAAGGTTTCTGGCAGTTTTTTTGGTGTACTTTTTCGGGCTCATAAAGTTTTGCAAAACTAACTTTTTAAGTCTGAAAATACTAAAAAAATCAGTAAATTTGAGTATTATGGAAACACGCGAAAAGATCATCATCATCGGAGGAGGTTTTGCGGGACTGCAGCTTGCAAAAACGCTGAACAATAAAAATAAAAAAGTCATTGTTCTCGACAGAGTAAACCATCACATGTTTCAGCCGCTTTTCTATCAGGTTGCTTGTGGACGAATCGAACCTTCGAATATTTCTTTTCCTTTCAGAAAAATCTTTCAGCAATCCAGAAATACCCAGTTTCGTTTGACGGATGTGAAATCAATCGATCATGCCAACAATAAAGTCATCACCGACGAAGCAGAGTTTACTTATGACAAATTAATCATCGCAACCGGCTGCAAAACCAATTTCTTCGGAAACAAAGAGCTTGAAAGTAAAGCTTTCGGTATGAAAAATACTCAGGAAGCCATCAGTATCAGAAATCATGTATTGATGACTTTCGAAAAACTGATTCTTGAGAAAAGCCGCAGCGACGACGGAAACTGGAATATTGTTATTGTCGGAAGCGGACCAACCGGTGTAGAATTGGCAGGTGCATTTTCGGAAATGAAAAAAGAAATTCTTCCGCGTGATTATCCTTACATGAACTTTGATCATCTTGAGATCATTCTAGTAAGCTCCACCGAAAAGCCACTGGCTGTAATGAGCCCGGAAGCTCAGGAAAAATCTGAAAAATATTTAAAAGAATTAGGCGTAAAATTTCTCAGTGGTGAAGTTGTAACTGATTATGATGGTGATAAGGTTTACTTAAAGAGCGGAAAAGATATTCCTTCAAATAATGTAATCTGGGCCGCAGGAGTTACCGGAAATGTCGTTGATGGTTTTCCTTCCGAAAATTTAGTTCGAAACAGATATATTGTTGACCGTTACAATAAGGTAAAAGGCTACGAAAACATTTACGCAATCGGTGATATTGCTTATATGGAAACTCCAAAATATCCGCAAGGTCATCCGCAAGTTGCCAATGTTGCAATCAATCAGGCAAAAAATTTAGGTAAAAACTTTCTGAAAAAAAATAAAAGCGAATGGGTAGAATATGAGTATAAAGATCAGGGATCTTTAGCCACCATCGGAAAGCACAGAGCCGTTGTAGATCTTCCATTCATAAAATTTCAGGGACTTTTTGCATGGTATTTTTGGATGTTCTTACATTTAATGCTTATTTTGAGCGTCCGAAACAAACTGGCAATATTTTTTAACTGGATGTGGAGTTATTTCAATAAAGATTCTTCACTTCGTTTAATCATAGCGCCAAACAAAAAAAACAATACGCAGCAATGAGAATTGACATTATAAGCGTACTTCCCGAGTTGATGGAAAGTCCGTTTAAAACTTCTATTTTGAAAAGAGCAATAGATAAAGGAATCGTAGAAGTACATTTTCATCAGTTGAGAGACTGGTCGGTCAACAAACACCGGCAAATTGATGATGAACCTTATGGAGGAGGCGCAGGAATGGTAATGATGATCGAGCCTTTGGATAAGTGTATATCTGAGCTTAAATCTCAAAGAGATTATGATGAAATCATTTATTTAACGCCGGACGGAGAAACTTTAAACCAGAAAATAGCCAACACGCTTTCCATAAAAAATAATCTGATCTTTTTGTGCGGTCATTATAAAGGTATCGACCAGCGTGTAAGAGATTTACATATCACAAAAGAAATTTCTATCGGGGATTTTGTTTTAACAGGCGGTGAATTGGCAGCTTGTGTTTTAGCAGACTCGATCATTCGCCTTGTTCCTGGGGTTTTGAATGATGAGCAAAGTGCATTGACTGACAGTTTTCAGGATGATTTGCTTTCGCCACCAATCTATACAAGACCGGAATCCTACAAAGGACTGGATGTTCCGAAGATTCTTCTCAGCGGAAATTTCGCTAAAATAGAGGAATGGAGACACGAACAAGCCGTAAAAATTACCTCTGAAAAGCGACCTGATCTTTTAGAATAGCTTCAAAACCTTTTATGGTACTTAGTTTTCGATTAAAAATTTACATTCTTTATCACACCATATAGATTTTCATTCTACCTATATCACTTTTACATGGATTATTTTTTAATGATTAATCCGTGTTTTTTTTCGGAATTTATGTTGTAGATTTGTGACTTATTTGTCATTATAATAATATTTTAAGTTTTAAAAGATAAATTTAATTTAAATCTTATTTTATATTAAAATTTTTAATATATTTAAAATGACAAATGAGATTTAAAGTTTACTGCAATTAGAAAAATGTGTTGATGGAGCTTTTTGCTTTTTACAATGTAGAAAATTTATTCTTGCCTGATCCGCCACAGATTCACAAACTCGATCCTACCAAATCAGGATTAAGAAGCTGGGACGATAGAAAGTACAGAGTAAAGCTTTCGAAAATTGCTCATGTTTTTCGACTGATGAAAGAAGAAAACGGGATTTTACCTGCCATCATCGGCTTATGTGAAATTTCCGGGAAAAAAGTTCTCGAAGACCTTATACAGCTTGATCCTTTCGATTCTCAATACGGAATTGTGCATTACAATTCTCTCGATGAAAGAAAGGTAGATGTCGCACTTCTATACGACAAATCTAAAGTTGAGATCATAGATTCTGAAGCCATCACCTTCTTTTTTGAAATTGTAGATAACAGACCGGATAATTATGACACCACAAGGGATGTTCTTTATGCAAAATTAAAATGCAACGGAGAACTGATGAATGTTTTTGTAGCTCACTTGCCCTCAAAGCGGGAAAAAGACATCAATCAGCCCAAACGAAACTTTATAATGAAAGAAATTCGTAACAGAATTATAAGCATCATTCATAAAGATCAGGAAAATGTCATTTTGTGCGGTGATTTTAATCAAAACCCGGATGATGAAAATTTAATTAACATTCTTTATGACGATTCACAGGAAAAGATTTTACACAATCCTTTTCAAAAGCTGTTTTCAACTAAAAAATATTCAACTTTTCATTATAAATCCGGATTACTGTTTGACCAGATTATGCTCTCAGATTCTTTTTTCAGAGGTGATGCGGCATTATCTTTTCAGGAGGCTAAAATTTTTAACCCTGAAAGTATGAGTACCAAAAATAAGGGATTTGAAGGCAGGCCTTTCAGAACCTATGCAGGAACAAGGTATCTTGGCGGATTCAGTGATCATTTTCCGGTTTTGGTGACTTTTAAAAGAAAAGATTTGAGTTAAAATAATAAATATTAAGATGAAAAACACAAACAACACAGTTTATCAGTTAGACCCTCTGGATAAAGAAATTATTTATATGCTAATGGATAATTCTAAAAGTTCCCTGGCTTATATTTCTAAACAAGTGGGTATTTCTACAACAGCTGTGCACCAAAGAATCAAAAAACTGGAACAGGCCGGTGTTATTGAAAATTCTATCTCATTTTTGAATCCCAGAAAAATAGGATATAAAGTAGTTTCATACATCGGAATATTTCTAGATCAGCCAAGTCATTACAATGAAGTAGTAAAGTCTTTAAAAGAAGTAAATGAGGTTGTAGAAGCACATTACACAACAGGAAATTACACCATCTTTATAAAAGTATTATGTAAAGACAACGACCATTTAATGCAGATTTTAAGCAAACTTCAAAAGTTAAAAGGCGTTACCAGAACTGAAACTTTCATATCTTTGGAACAAAGTATTTCAAGACAACTGAAAGTATAATTATTATGAACATTGCGCAATATTTAGATTCAACCTATTTAAAAACACTACAACAATCTGGTCTTTCTAAAGGAGAAACATTACAGAAAGTGAAAGATTTAGCTCATGAAGCTATCGATCACAAGATTTTCGCCGTGATGATTCGCCCTGATTATGTCTCAGAAATTAAAAGTTTTTTAAATGAAAGGAAATCTGATGTTGTATTAGGAACAGTGATTGGTTTTCCTGAAGGAACTTACTCTGTTGAAGAAAAATTAGCTGAAGCAGAAAAAGCAATTCATGACGGAGCGGATGAGCTGGATTTTGTCATCAATTATAATGCATACCTTAAAAGTGATCTGGAGCTAATTAAGAATGAATTTCTAAAATGCACGCAATTGTGCCTTCTTCATCATAAGATTGCCAAGTGGATTATTGAAATCGCTGCTTTGACAGATCAGCAAATTGCAGATATTACTAAACATATTTCCTCTTGGGCAGAAGAAAATTTCAATCCGGAAGATTTAAAGAATATTTTCGTAAAGTCTTCTACTGGTTTTTTTGAAACTCAGGATGGAAAACCTAATGGAGCTACTTTTGAAGGAATAAAAATAATGCTTGATAATGCAGGTAAACTTCCCGTAAAAGCTGCAGGTGGAGTAAGAACTCCCGATGATGCCGAAAAGATGATTAAAATGGGTGTTAAAAGAATCGGAACATCTTCTGCATTAGCTTTGATAAGTAATGAATCTTCATCAGGCGGATATTAAACTAAAACTTTCTGAAATAATAAAACCCATCGTAATGATGGGTTTATGTTTTTTATATTTGAGCTTGATATTCTGCGTAAAACTCCTGAGTTTCTTGAATCACAACGTCCATTTCCTCTAAAGTAAATACTTCGAGGAATTTTCTTCTGAAATCTTTAAAATGTGGTATTCCACGGAAATAATTACTGTAATGCTGTCTCATTTCAATTAATCCTAATTTCTCGCCTTTCCATTCTGCACTCCATTCGGCGTGTTGACGAACCGCCAATAAACGATCTGAGATCGTTGGAGCAGCCAAGTTTTCACCAGTCTTAAAGAAATGTTTTATTTCATTAAAAATCCACGGATATCCGATGGCAGCACGGCCGATCATAATACCGTCACAAGCGTATTTCTTTTTATATTCTAATGCTTTTTCAGGAGAATCGATATCACCGTTCCCAAAAATAGGAATCTCAATATTTGGATTTTGCTTAATTCTTGAAATATGATTCCAATCGGCTTCACCTTTATACATTTGTCCACGCGTTCTTGCGTGAATGGTTAAAGCTTTAATACCTGTTTCCTGAAGACGTTCTGCCACTTCATCAATGTTGATTGAATGACTGTCCCAACCCAAACGAGTTTTCACCGTCACCGGTAAACTTGTAGAATTAACAACAGCTTTCGTTAAACGAACCATCATGTCAACATCTTTCAAAACGCCCGCTCCAGCTCCCTTACAAACTACTTTTTTTACAGGACAACCGAAATTAATATCAACCAAATCCGGATTCACCGTTTCCACAATCCTTGCAGACATAGCCATCGCTTCTTCATCTCCCCCGAAAATCTGAATTCCAACTGGTCTTTCATAATCGAAAATATCCAGCTTTTTTCTGCTCTTAATGGCATCACGAATTAACCCTTCAGAAGAAATAAACTCTGAATACATCAAATCTGCGCCATGCATCTTACAAAGACGTCTGAAAGGCGGGTCACTCACATCCTCCATCGGAGCCAACAAAAGCGGAAATTCCGGCAGTTCTATATTGCCAATTTTTATCATGGTGCAAATTTACGAATTTTCAGACTTTATACAATTTAATAATATCTATTACTCTGATTCTTAAAGAAAGTATTATAATTCATCGTTATTAAACATACACAGCTGTTTCGCTCCTACGGAGCTCATGATTCTTACCGCACACATTTTCCTACAAAAGTACCGCTCCTACGGAGCGGTACATTCATTTGTATTTGAAATATTAAATATCAAATCAATGATTTAGATTTTTTAATACTGGATATTGAGTTTTTAAATATTGAGCTTTAAGTACTGAATTTTAAATGTTGAATACCAAATCTTAAATCTCGAATCTCAAATATTGAATATTCTGTTATAAACGAAAAAAGTCTCATACAAATACATGTATGAGACTTTTGTAAAAAAACTGGCGGCGACCTACTCTCCCGCTTTCGCAGTACCATCGGCGCTGGTGGGCTTAACTTCTGTGTTCGGAATGGGAACAGGTG
>NZ_MAUH01000015.1:0-77387 GCF_001693475.1 Chryseobacterium sp. CBo1 | reverse complement strand
GAAGGCTTTTGGGAATGTATACTGATGACCTGACGTATCATACGACGGCAACCAATAATGGTTTTCCTGAGATTTTTAACAATACGCTGATTGATTCCAGTATTCCTGTGAACTCTTTCTGGACGGCAGCCTATCAGAAGATTTATTATGCGAACAGTATTTTGGAAGGTGTTGAGAATTCAGCAGCAATTGCTGAGAAGGATAAGGTTCGGATTAAAGCTGAAGCTTTAACCATCCGTTCTTTGTTGTTTTTTTATTTGCAGCAGATATATGGTGATATTCCGTATCCTGTAACGACCAATTATTCGGTTAATCAGACGATTTCCAAGACGGCTTCCGATGAAGTGTTGGATCGTTTGGAAATGGATTTGTCGGAGGCTGTTTTAACGCTGAATGATTCCTATAGGAATGCTGAACGTATTTTTGTTAACAAGAAAACCGCTGAGCTGATTCTAGCCAAAGTGTATATGCACCGTAAAAAGTATATGCATGCGGAGGTTTTGCTGAAGGATATTCTCCAAAGCCCGCTGTATACTTTTCAGAACGATATTACTAAGGTTTTTCAAAAGTCAGGAACACATATTCTATGGCAGTTAAAGCCTAAGAATTCAGGGGATGCGACGAAGGAGGCATCGATCTATTATTTTGTCAATGCGGCACCTACTGCTTTTTCACTGACACCGTCTTTGGTCGGCAGTTTTGCATCCGGGGATCTTAGAAAGCAGAATTGGATGGCTGCTGTTACCGTGGGTGGGAATACCTGGTACAGGGCTGAAAAATATAAGCTCCGTTCTGCCAATACTTTGGAGTATTCTGTTGTGTTCAGGTTGGAGGAAGTGTATCTCCTTCTTGCTGAATCTTTGGCTCAGCAGAACAATGTGGTTGATGCTGTACCTTTTGTGAATAAAACTAGACAAAGGGCGGGACTTCCGACATTGAGTTCAGGGATTGGGAAGGATTTGCTTTTGGCGGAAATTCTGAATGAGAACAGGAGGGAGTTTTTTACGGAGATGGGGCACCGTTTTCTGGATTTGAAAAGGAATGATCGTTTGAGTGTACTAACGGCTTCCAAGCCGAACTGGAAAGAATTTCATAGAGCATGGCCGATTCCGCAGAAGGAACTGCTGCTTAATTCAAACCTTAATCCTCAAAATACCGGGTACTGATCATGAATAGACTGAAGTTTAAGCGTCCCTTGAGTAAGGTATCGTTGATGATGATATTTTGTACTGTATCTTTCTTTAGTGCACAGGATATGTCGGATGAGGGGCTCAAGAAATGGGTAGCGCAGTTTTCTTCTTTAAATCTGCTGACGGTCAATGAGGATGTTTCTTACGCTGCGGTCACAAAATCGTATATGGGGAGTATTGATACAGTGCTTGTGTTTTCTCATAATAGGGTAAAAGCTATAGATACTCTTGTAGGATATAATATATCACGGAATTTTTTAGGCAAGAATTATTTATTTGCTCAGGGTGTCGGCAAAGCTGTTTTTGTCAATCTGAAAACCGGGAAAAGATCTGAATATAATACCGCTGTTAATGGCGGTATTATTAAAGATGTAAAACAGTTTTACATTTTGGATAGTCAAAGGAAGATCCGGGTTTTTCATTCTGATGGGCGTCTCTTGTATGAGATTGACAATGTTGATAAACTGGTGGGAGACGATGGGAAGATTTTGTTTTCAGTTAAATCGGTTGATGGTCGTTTTGCTTTGATGAGATGGGATGGTAAAAAGGCTGTGGCTTTGTATCAGACAGATGATACGGTTGAGAAGATTGAAATGATGCCTTCGGGGAGGTATTTGAGTATTCGTGAGATTGGGCAGGGAGCTTCCTTGAGATCGCTGAAGATCTTGGATTTACAGAGCGGCAGGCTCATTGCTCCTGCAGAGTTACAGAATCTTCCTGAGAAAACTGTGAAGGTCACTGAAATTCGGAAAGGAGAATCTTTTTTGGTTAGTGCTGAAACCCATATTCCGGTTCCTAAGACTCCAATGGTTGAACTTTGGTACGGAACGGACAGGGAGCTTCGGTTTACAAAAAATGGTAAGGTTAAGTATCGGTTCTGGCATATTATGACTGATACAGGGACTGTTGAAGAGTTTCCCACGGATAGATTTGAAATTTTTACTTCACTGAACAACAGCCGATACTTGTGGGCATTCAGTAACAGAGAAGTTTTTGATTATGTGAGTGCTAATCCGAAGTATGATATGTTTTTGTATGATATTCAATTGAAAAAATATTCGCTGATATTTCCGAAGTCCTCTGAAATATTCGGTTCAGCGGATGGGAGGTATGTGGTATCTTTTGACAGAAAAGAGAAAATATGGAAATTGTTTGATCTTCACAGTCAGAAGATGGCTGATGTTAAAGGTTCTGATTTGAGAAATCCTGTTTATAGTTTGGATGGCAAAAAACTGTTTTTTAGCGGAAAGACAGATTTGTATTCTTATGACCTGAAAACGGGTGTTTTGAGTGGTATGGAGATTTCAAAAGAGTCGGAGGTTGTCTTGATGGATAAGAAGGTAATAATGGGATTTACTCTTTTGGAGACGAAGTTCAATACAGTTACGGTAGACACTGGTAAACCCTTGCGTCTGCAGTTAAACAATACACTTAAAGGTACAACATCAGTGTTGGAGTTGAATAAAAATAAGAGATTGGTTCTTATTCCTGAAACTGACCGGAAGATTAAGAAAATTGCTTTTGGAAAGGGTAGTGGTACAAAGTCTGGTTTTACCATTGAGGAGAATTTTAATCTGCCTGATGGGTTGTATTCAGTTTCAAATAATGGGAGTAAGAAGAAGTTGCTTTATCAGACCAATACTCAGGACTTGATGTTGGATAAAATGAAAGTGGAAGTGGTGCATTTTAATAATTCTTTGGGGGTACCGTTAAAAGGAATATTGACTTATCCTATGGATTATGATCCTATGAAAAAATATCCGATGGTTGTAAAGGTTTATCAGCAGCAATCCAGTGCTGCTTCAACTTATCTAACTGGTGATGTAGCACAGGATGGAATCAGCAAAAGGATTTTGGTTGAACATGGTTATTTTGTATTTCAGCCGGATATTGTGTTTGATGACAGAGGAACGGGGATTTCAGCTTTGGATTGTGTGAATAAAGCCTTGGATGCAATTCAAAATAATACTTCTATCGATTTTTCGAAAGTTGGGTTAACAGGACATTCGATGGGTGGCTATGAGACCGACTTTATCGCTACGAAATCCAAGCGTTTTGCAGCTTTTGTTTCAGGTGCGTCTGTTGCAAATACAGTTCAAAGCTATTTTTCTTACAACAGGCTTTTTGAAGTTCCTGATTATGCGAGGTTTGAAGATGGGCAATTTGATATGAATATTTCTTATGCCGAAAATCCAAAGCTTTATGATAATAATAATCCGATAAATTTTGTACAAAATGTAAATGCACCAATTCTTCTTTGGACTGGTAGAAAAGACACGAATGTTGTTCCTGAGCAGACGGAAGCTTTTTACGTTGGTTTGTTGAGGAATAGGAAACCTGTTATTGCCTTACACTACAAGGATCAGTCACACAGCTTGGGCATTATGACGCCTGAAACTTTTGATTTGAATCGAAGGGTAATAGAATGGTGGGATTATTTTCTTAAGGGCAGGAACAGTACAGGTTGGATACAAAAGGAGTTGACTGGTAACTAAAATACTGATAATTAAAGAACGTTTTTGAAGCGTTCTTTTTTTTGATCATTTAGCTGTGGTAACTGATGATATCGGTATTGCTATTATCAAAAGTATTTAAAAAATTATCTTTGCATATCATCTTGAGTTTGGTTTTGTATTACATTTAAGTATAACTTGATAAAAAAAATAAAATTAATAAAATGAAATTAAAAATAAAAAGACCTTTAACTGTGTATTTTAGATTTATTCTCATGCTGCTTTCATTTTCTTTACCATTTGTATTTAGCAATGCAGCATACGATAATATGATTTCAGAAGGTCATTATTTCTGGTTTCTCTATTTTATTGTAATTTTCCTTTTAATGATTTATTTTCTGGTGAAAACCAATTATTACGAACTGATTAATGCAAAGATTTACGATGAAAAATTACTCTATTACAATTTATTATTTTTAAAAAGGGAAATAAAATTAAAGGAAATTAAAGGGTATAAAAATGGTGTAGACGAAAATTCAAATGAATTCTTTACAATATATGATAACCGCAATAGAAAAATTGCAACTTTAAAAGAGAGTTTATATTCAAATCTTGCCGAGTTCTTGGAGGCTCTGAATTGTGAACGGATTGGATACGAGAATACAGCATTTCATAAAATAATTCTAAGGATTAAATCTTTTTTTCAATGATTATAAAACCTTTAAACGGCGTTGTTGTGCTTTCACTAATTAGTAAATAGATGACTGTTAAAATATTGTGTAATAAAATACAGCAGATAAAATACAAATAGTTAATAATGAATTACAAAGAAAAAATAAAGGAGTTAGTAAAAGATGGCTGTAGCGCAAATGAAATATCTGAGCATCTGAAAAAGAATAAATTTGAGACCTGTAGCATTAGTTCGGTAAATAACTATATTGCGAAATTAAAAAAAGAGTACAATGCAAAAACACGATTTGAACTTTCAGTATTACTGATGCGATAGTTTCCAAACATATTTTGAATTTGAACGACAAGATTTAAAATCAATGAAAAAAATATCGTTTTCTAAATAGTCTTCGGAAAAAATTCTCCTTCGAAGAAAAAAATTGTTAATTTTCAGCAACTTTCAGCAACTTTCAGCACTTACAAAATAAATATGGAATTTATGGTAAAAACTAAGATCAGAACAACACTAAAAAAAGGGATTACAATCCCGAGCCTTATTTTTATAATCGGAGTTTGTCTTATTTCTGCATTGTATCCTGAAATTACAGATAGTCTTCTGACAGTAGTCAAAGGTTTTATTTTTGTGAACCTGAACTGGATTTATGTTTGGGCAGTTTCGATCTTTGTGATTTTCCTCGTGTATATCATGACCAGTAAATACGGTAATATCAGATTAGGTCGAAATGACAGCAGACCTGATTATTCATTTTTTTCATGGCTATCAATGCTTTTTGCTGCGGGAATGGGTATTGGGTTAATGTATTTTAGTGTTGCTGAGCCGATGCAGCATTATTCCAACGAGATATTTTCTGACAAATCTCTTGTTCAAAGGGCTCAGAATGCCCAGCTTTACACCTTTTTTCACTGGGGGATTCATGCTTGGGCAATCTATGGAGTTGTAGGTTTGGCGCTAGCTTATTTTTCGTACAGATATAGACTTCCTTTGTCTTTAAGAAGTTGCTTTTATCCTTTATTGAAAGACAGAATAAAAGGCAGATGGGGTAACGTCATCGATGTTTTTGCTTTATGCAGTACTTTTTTTGGTATCACCACCACTTTAGGGTTTGGTGTAGTGCAGATCAATTCAGGACTGGTTACCCTAAATATATTGCCTGATAACAGTTTTCTTTATCAGGTTCTTATCGTTGCTGTTTTGGTCTCACTGGCTATATTTTCAGCGGTCAGCGGTTTGGATAAAGGGGTGAGAATATTAAGCAACATAAATATTACCGCTGTCGTAATACTGCTTCTATTTGTACTTTTTTTAGGTCCTACGGTTTATCTGATCGGGAGCTTTACTGAAGGTATCGGGACGTATATCAATAGTTTTTTTACGCTCACATTCAATACTCACGTCTATGAAGAAGGAACCCAGACATGGTTTTATGACTGGACGATTCTATATTGGGCATGGTGGATCTCCTGGTCTCCGTATGTAGGATTGTTTATAGCGAGAATTTCAAAAGGACGTACAATCAGGGAATTTGTAGCCGCAGTGCTGATTTTACCTACTTTATTTAATTTTATCTGGATGTCTGTATTTGGCAACAGTGCGATTTGGTTTGATATGAATGTTGCCGATGGTTTTTTAAGCCAGATGGCTAACGATCCGGACGGACTGATGTTTCAGTTTCTGGAGTATCTTCCATTTACAAAATTTATTAGTTTTCTAGTTATTGGTATCATTATCATCTTCTTTGTTACCTCTGCTGATAGTGGTATTTTTGTGATGAACAGTATTGCAACTAAAAATGCTAAAGTTTCGCCACGGTGGCAAACGATAGGATGGGGAACACTTCTCGCTGTTTTGGCACTGATACTGCTCAATGCTGGAGGATTGGCTGCACTCCAAAGTATGACCTTGATTACAGCACTTCCTTTCTCAATAATCATGCTTCTGTTCCTCGTTAGTCTAACAAAAGGTTTAATGGTTGACAAAAATTATTATGACAAAGATTTTTCATCCACGACCGTTCCCTGGTCGGGAGAGCAGTGGAAAGATAGGCTAAGGCAGATCGCTTCCTTTAATGATGCAGCTTCTACCCATAGATACATAGAAACGACGGCTAAGCAGGCGTTTGGTGAACTTCTGTCTGAGTTTGCTGTTAATGGGATAGATGCAAAATTGAATTATGGAGAAAACCCAGAAAGAATCGAAATAGAAATCAGATATGATCTGATCAACAATTTTATTTATGGCGTTAGAAGCGAATCAAAAATAGTGTCTGAATATCTGCTGAATGAAGACAATCTACCTGACGCAGAAGAGAATCTCGTTTATTTCCCCAAATCTTATTTTGGTGACAACAGGGATGGATATGACGTGAAGCTGTTCACAAAAAACGAATTAATATCGGATGTTTTAAAACATTATGACCGATTCATCAATATTATATCGGAAGAGAAAAATACAATGTTTATCAGTAGTGATTCAAATCATCGGTTTAAATAACTGGAATCTTTATTAATTGGCATCCGTATTCATAATTAATACACTCTTCTCTTTCAGTCTTTTCTGCAGCCAGTTTTTAAGTTGTGTTTGATCGATCTTATCCCCTGTATACAATAGGGTAAACTGTAGTCTTGCGCTATCAGTCAGTGGGTAAAGTTCAGTTTTTCCATAAGTGACGTTTTGCATCGATGGATACAGGATTTTAATTTCCTGAAGAAGAGTGGAGTCGGAAATTTTATAACTATTAAGCTCTTGTCTGAGTTGTGCAATAGTCAGGTCTTTCTCAGAAATGCTTCGGTCTGTTTTACTGATTTCACTTAGAATTTCAGATTTAATATCTGTTCCGTCTTGTCTAACATTAAGCTTCGTATCGTATAGTCCGTAATCTGCAAGTATTTTATTATAGGATAAAATTTCATCTGCGGTGATCTTTTCGTTGAGAAAAGCAATATCAATAATTTTAGGTGAGGCGTTATAATTAATTTTTTTATAAATAACGGTAAAGCCTTTATTTTCAAATTCCTTATGTACAAATTCCTCTGCGGTCTTTGTAAATGTTTTTTCATTAAAAAGATTGTAAGCTAAATAAAAGCTTGGAATGATCATCACTAAAATCAATACTGAAATACCGTATTTAATTCTTTTCTCATATTTGTTATCAATAATAGATGAAGGATATTGAAGGAATTTAACAACAAAAAAAGTAGCAATGCAGATAAAAAAACAATTAATACTGTATAGGTAAAATGCACCGAAAAAATAGGAAAAATTGAATGTTGCCAATCCAAAGCCGGCAGTACACAATGGTGGCATTAATGCAGTCGCTATCGCCACACCCGGAATGGGATTTCCTTTTTCGACTCTGGTAATTGCTATAACTCCCACTAAGCCGCCAAAAAAAGCTATTAGGACATCGTAGATATTTGGAGCTGTCCTTGCAAGCAACTCTGACTGTACATCTTTGAAAGGGCTTACATAAAAGTAGATGGCAGAAACCGTCAAGCTTACAAATGTTGCGATCAGTAAATTTTTAAATGATTTTTTCAGCAACGGAAAATTATAGGTGCCCAAAGCAAAACCTGCTCCTACGATGGGTCCCATTAATGGTGATATCAACATGGCTCCGATGATTACCGCAGTTGAGTTTACATTTAATCCGACAGATGCGATAATAATGGCACAGGCAAGAATCCAAAGATTGGATCCCCGGAAAGAAATATTGGCTGTTACGTTTTCCAGTACTTTGTCTTTTCTTTGTTCACCATTATGAAGATTGATAAAATTGAAAATATTATTGATCATTTGTGTTTGTATTATTTATTTGAGAATTTCTGCTTAAAATTATGTATCCTATAATTCCACCTATAATGGAGGCAACGAAAATACCGATTTTAGCCTGAGTCTGATACTCTTCATGAGAAAAAGCAAGGGAGGTGATAAACAGTGACATGGTAAATCCAATCGATGCCAAAAAGCCTAGCCCGAGAAGATTTTTAAAGTTCATTCCTTCAGGTACTGTCGCAATTTTAAGTTTTATAAATAAGTAGCTGAATCCAACTACTCCTAAAACTTTTCCAGCTACGAGTCCGAGAGCCGTACCTAAGGCGATATTATTGTTGAACAGACTTTCAAAATCTATATTTAACGATACTCCTGCGTTGGCAATCGCAAAAATTGGAATGATGAGAAATGATACTGCGGGATGCATGGCATGCTCAAGTCTTTGCAGGGGTGGAGTAGCTTCCAATGTTGCCTCATTCATTTTTTCTAAGACATGAAGCTGTTCGTTCGTTAGGGTGGGAGTATTTTCGGTAGGGTCAATATTTTTAAACCTTTGCAGATATACATTGATTTTTGAGATAAAGATGTTTTCTTTTATTTTAACATCTGCAGGAATAGTGAAGGCTGCAAGAACCGCAGCGATCGTTGCGTGAACTCCTGATAAAAGAAAAGTTGTCCATACTCCGCAAATTCCTAAAACCGCATAAAATAATATAGCGCGGACTCCCAGACGGTTTCCTAAATACATGATTGCAAGAATCAATAATCCTACAATCAGGTAAAGCATATTGATGTCTGAAGTGTAGAAGAATGCAATAACCAGTACAGCACCCAAATCATCCACAATGGCAAGAGCAGTCAAAAATACTTTCAAAGCGAGAGGAATTCTGTTACCTAATAAATACAAAACTCCTAAAGCAAATGCTATATCTGTTGCCATGGGTATTCCCCATCCTTTATGAGGTTCACCGGACGGATTGCACAGTAAATAAATTAGTGCAGGCATAACCATTCCTCCAACAGCTGCGACAATCGGAAGAAGCGCTTTTCTAACATCAGATAATTCGCCGCCAATAATTTCTCTTTTCAGTTCAAGACCTACTACGAAAAAGAAGATGGACATCAAACCATCGTTAATCCAATGGTGAATATTATACTCGAAATAAGTCTCATTGTTCCAGCGGAATCCAAACGACTGTTCTAAAATTTCATGATAGGAATGAGAAAGCGATGTATTTGCTAAGATTAATGCAATAACAACGCTGATACCAAGTAATAATCCTCCTGACTTTTCCTGTTGTATGAAACGTTGCATAGGTTGAACGATTTTGTCAATAGGTTTTTTAGCATAGTTATTGTCCATAGAAAATTATTTGACTGCAAATTTACGAAATCTAAGTAAGAATAGAGTTTTACTGTGGTCTAAGTGAAAAGTAAATTTTTGTTCTTGTTCTTTAATCTAAAATCTTCTTTTTTTTAAAAATAAATTTTTATTATTACATCATATTAATCAAACCACCTATAGAATGTCATCAAAAAAACTTGGAGAATGGTCTGCAACTGCCATCTGCGGAAATGATATTACCTCTTCGTGCTTATATGTTTCTGCACTTGCTATTGTAGCTGCTGGACAGTATGCATGGATAGCCCTTTTACTTGTAGCAGCTGTCCTGTATTTATTCCGTAAAATCTATGGTGAAGTCGTTGGGGCATTACCCTTGAATGGAGGAGCCTATAATGTATTGCTTAACACAACAACTAAAAGTAATGCTTCTATTGCAGCTTGTCTAACAATATTATCATATATGGCTACTGCTGTTATTTCCTCTAGTGAAGCGATGCATTACCTTCATCACATTTTCCCTCACTTTAATGTTAATATTGCAACGTTTTTACTGCTTGTGTTATTTTTGGGATTGACGATTCAGGGAATTTCTGAAAGCGCGGTAGTTGCTCTGATAATTTTTATTTTTCACCTTACGACAATGATGCTTTTAATTGGATCATGTATTTATTTTGTGAGCAACAATGGATTATCCATTATGATTAATAATTTTCATCTGCCTACTAAGAATGGCAGTATTTTAACAGCCATCTTTTTTGGATTTTCAGCAGCAATGCTGGGAATATCAGGTTTTGAAAGTTCTTCAAATTTTGTGGAAGAACAGAAGAGAGGTGTTTTTGCAAAGACATTGCGAAATATGTGGGTTGCGGTTTCAATCCTTAATCCACTAATAGCATTTCTTGTGATCTGTATTATTCCAGTTTCGGCAGTAGAATCTCATCAAAATTCATTTTTGAGTTACGTTGGCACATTAACAGGAGGGAAGTGGCTGTCGACAATTATTTCCATCAATGCAGTATCCGTACTCAGCGGTGCTGTTTTGACTTCGTTTGTAGGAGTTAATGGCCTAATTAAGAGAATGACTTTAGATCGAATACTTCCGAATTATTTTTTAAAAGAAAATAAAAGAGGAAGTACATACAGAATTTTAATTTTATTTTTTCTCCTATGCTGTTCTGTTCTTTTGGTCACCCGCGGGGAGTTGGGACCTTTAGCTGCAGTCTATGCATTATCGTTTCTAACAGTAATGGCTTCTTTCGCGATCGGAAACATACTTTTAAAATTACGCCGTTCTAGATTGCCTAGGCCAGAAAATGCCAGACCGGGTGCTGTTATTATAGCACTCTTTGCAATAATGCTTGCATTATACGGAACGGTTCAGGCAAAACCTCAATATTTACTGACATTCCTTCAATATTTTATACCTTCAGTTCTCATTATTTTGGCAATGCTGATGAGAAATGATATTATGCATTTTATCATAAATGTAATGCAGTCTCTCTCAAAAGGATATAAGAAATATACGGTTGTACGTCAACGTGAGCTTAATCAAAACTTGAAAAAACTTTATGAACAGAATTTTGTCTTTTTCTCAAAAGGTGATGATATAGCAACATTAAACAAAGTGATGATGTACCTTCATGAAAATGAAGTGACCAACAGAATAAAAATTGTTACTGTTCTGGATAAAGCAGCACACCCTGACCCGAAGTTTCTTACAGACTTCGATACATTAGACAGGGCATATCCTGATGTTGATATGGAATATGTGACAATTATAGGCGAATTTACTCCTGAACTTGTTGAAAAGCTAAGCAATGATTGGAATATTCCTAAAAATTTCATGTTTATCAGCAGTCCTGGCGAGAAATTCAGTTATCGTGTTGATGAATTAGGTGGAGTAAGGTTGATACTCTGATTTAAATAGAGAACGCTTAAGATGTTAAATTATGTTGGCATTCAATAATTAAATTTTATCTTTAAAGAATAAACTCTTAGGTGAAGATTGTGCTACCAGAAGCAGCAATCTTTATTGATAAACTCAACTCAAAAAAAGATAAACTGGCTGATTTGATTAAGAAATTTAAATACGATCTAATATGGATATAAGACGAATTGAGAAAATTTTATTAGGTACATTTCTGATGACCATCGTTTTATTTTTAATGGAAATTAATTTGTATAGTGCAGGAGATTATACTACGAGCAAATTAAACGAAATATTATTTTGGTCATTTATACGAGGTCTTGTAATTTCTGCTGGTGTGAATATCGGAAACCAATATTTTTCCAAATTAAAGGATAAGTAGTGAATTAGTTTCAAATTTTTTCGATTTATATTACTATGTTATTTTCCAAAACTAACAAGTAATCACATAAAGATTTTTTTCTGATGAGATTAATTAAATAATAAGAAGGACGCCAACGGCGTCCTTCAAAGATTAAATTAGGGCTGAATCTCATAAAGAAGTTCGCCACACATTGTTTCAGAACCGACAGCTCTTAATTGAACAGAGGGATCTGCGCTCCATGTACAAACATTTGCCGTAGCAAATGTACTGCAGTCTTTGTCTGCATTGATACATTCAAACTGACCTTCACCGTGGTTGACAAGACGGTATCCGGCTTCGATGGCTTGTTTGCTTTCTTTAACCATTTTGGTAGCAAACGCTGAACCTGTGCCCATTAATACCAGAACTACAGGAAAAATTAACTTTTTCATAATAAAAAGGATTTGAATTGGTGCCTACTCTTGGTAAAGGTTTTCGGCTTCCCCTTATTTTAAATGCCTTAACAAAGGCTTTGTTAATTGGTACTGAATAAGATGATTTCCGGCGATGGCATACAGAAACTGATCGGTTACTATAATATCACTGACTTTATTTTCTCCGCGGTTTTCCATGTAGAGACTGCCTATGTACAGTTTTGAATCTGTTTTATAAACATCTACCACTTTAGAATTTTTCCATCGTTTTGCAGATTCATATCTTCCTTTCAAAAAGGATTGATTAAAAAGCAGTTTTCTGTATACTGTAGAAAATCCATTTACTTTTAAAGGAGGCTTTTCCATTTTGTACTTCCCATCCGGAAGTTTCACCGATTTAACGTGTGCGGTGCTTACAGTATCAATGGTATTTAAACGGTGCTTTACCTTAAAAGTAGAATCTGCGACAATAAACTGATTTCTGTAACGGTATGTATAAACTATATCTCCATTTGCCCTGTCCACATTAAGAACACCATCGTTATCGAAAACTCCATCAGACTGTTTCTGTAGAAAATCTGCGTGTAGTTGTACTTTGTTATTATCATTATCAGGGTGCAGAGAAGCGATGATTAAATCTTTTGTTCTGCTGCTTTGGGTTCTTAATATAAATGAATTATTTTCATTGATCACAGCCAACTGAGAAAAGTAAGCATCATTTTGACTAACAGTCTCAGGCTTTGAATGATTTAATAATCCACTCTTTATCATAGCAACTGTTCCGTCGAAAATGTAATAGTGAGATCCAAGAACTTTTGTTTCCAGTTTTCTGTAAGGAAGTTCATTAATATCCAGTTCGATATTCATTTTCTTCTTTATGACCATTGCAGAATCCAATACAAGAATTTGCTGAGGAAATTTTATATTTCCTAAATAAACATTTTTATTATCTGCTCCTGCAAAATAATAATAAGAGTTATCCAACAATGTATTCTGCTTTTCTACAATAGGATGCATTAAATATCTTCTTGTGAAATTATTATCCTCTTTAATAATGTTTTCTGAGCTGAGAAATAAAAAAATAACAGCCAAACAACTTAGAATATTTGATAACAATAATAAAGCTGCAGTACTCAATTTAGAATAACCTGAAGTTCTTTCGCTTATAAAAACTGCTATAGTACCTATAATTACACAAAATAGGTTGAAGAATAAATGCTCTGTCCAGCCTAAACTTTCCAATATACCACCACATGAACAGGGAACAAAATCACTATAATTCAGAATTAAGAAGATGTAAATTGTAAATGCGGACATTATCGCTGTTGATCCATATAAACCAATTGTTCTTAATTTTTTAATGGAAACAAAAATGACGATAACAACTTCAACAAGAATTACTCCGTAGGAAATTACTCCAGCATATGCGCTTAGAAGAGGTGATTGCCCTATCTGAACCTGAAAATTATCAAAGTCCATAATTTTGCTTACCGAAGCATAGCAAAATAACAGGATGAAAAAGTAGCTTGTAAATTCTACGAATTTTAATTTGAAGGTATTCATTATTATTTGTTTTATCCGTTTTTTACTAAAATCCATTTTACTTTCTTACCACAGTATTCAGGCATCAATTTTCCTTCAGATACAAAGACTGTTGTGGAAATAGATCCAACTGTTTCATATTCGCCACTTACTGTGCAAATTTGCCCAGATTCAAGAATCACTTTTTCTTTTGCAGAACTCACCTTAACTGATTTTTTTAAATAAAACAGTATTTTACTGTGCACTATCACTGGATACTCTCCAATGTTGCTTGTCTCTTCTCGGCTCATCATCATCTCCAGTATCAAGATTGTCTAAATCAGAAATATCAGGATTTGATGATTCGGTTCTTGCCGAAGCTGAATTGTTGTCGTAATTTTTTACTTCATTTATGATCTTTGTTTCCTGAGTTTCAGATTCGAGATCGGATGATCGCTCGCATGAGATCATTAGGAAGGCAGATAATAAACTAAAAATTGAGATATACTTTTTCATGATGTTTTAAGTGATTGTTAAAAAGTTATCCCGGCCAGGTTGTTTAGAATTCTGATTCGAAATTAGGATGATCAGCCGTTGTTAGAAAGGAAATGGTGGAGTGATGGATCCTACTTTAGGGAATAATTGATCTATTACTCCCATTAAATTGTTGTTTAATTTATTGCGTATCAGTACTTTGTTTTGGTTTTATCTTTTAGAGGTACATATCCATATTTTAGTGCGATATTTTAGTTAATTTTGGCTTAACCAATGTCACATGAGAACTAATAATGCCTACTTTTTAATACTTTTTATTTTTTTTGTTGGTTTTTTTCAAAGTCAAGAAAAACAAAATTCATATAAGAAGCTTTCGTCTCTTTTCAACTCGTATCAAGAAAATGATGAAAGGGCATTGGTATTTGTTAAAATGTATATTGAAAAGGCTAAGTCAGAGAAAAATTATTTAAAGCTAATTGCTGGATATGAAGAAGCTATATATTATAGCAATACTTCACAGCGAAAATTAATATACTCCGACAGTGCAATCGTTACAGCATTAAAATCTAAAAATAAAGACCAGATATCCAGGGCCTATCTTGGTAAAGGGATTGTATACTATTACAACAGTAGAAATTTTAAAAAAGCACTGGAGAACTATCTGATTGCTTTTAAATATTCAAAAAATTCTGAAGATCAGTATTTAACAAATAAGGTTATTTATCATCTTGGAGTAGTAAAGTGTTATTTAGGTTATTATGACGAAGCGAGCCAACATTTTATACAGACCGCAAATTTTTTCCAGAGAAATATGAATGCTGATCATGTTCATGAAAATATTAAATTAAATAATGAGTCGGGATATTTAAATAGTATTTATCGTCTAAGCAAAGCATACGCAAATATCGGGATGCATAAAAAAGAAGATTCGTTGATTGACCTAGGTTTAAGTCTTTTGGATAATAAAGATCAGCATTCGATTGAATATGCATACTTTCAGAAAGGTCGGGGTATCCAACTTATTCGCCAAAAAAAGACAAAGGAAGCTTTAAAGCATCTCATTTTTTCAAGGGATATTCTCCTTAAAAATAATGATTTTGCTTCACTGGCAACCGTTAATTTTTATTTAGGAAAACTATATTGGATTAATAATAATAGAAAACAATCGCTTTCCTATTTTAGAAAGGTCGATTCTATTGTAAATAAATACAAATTTATAACGCCGGAAATTAGGGGCAGCTATGAATTTCTCATCAATGATGCCAAAGAGCAGCATAATGATTCTGTTCAGCTCTATTACACCAATCAGCTTTTACGGGCAGATTCGATCATTGCTAAAGATTTTGCTAAGCTATCGACAAAAATAAAATATGAGTACGATACGGATCGGCTTAATGAGGAAAAAGGACAGCTTATAAAAAAGCATAAAAAATGGAAAATTCTATTTGCTGTTCTAATAACTTTATCAGTATTTCTTATTATATTTTTAGTGTACAGATCTCGCAAAAAAGAAGCGCTTTTGACTCAGCAATATAATATTTTGATAGAAAAAATGACCATTGGTCAGATAAAAGAATCAGAAGAAGTATCAAAACCTGTTAAAGAGCACGTAAAAAGTCTGTATACTCCTGAACAAATTAATGATGTAGTACAAAATCTAAAAGTCTTTGAAGACAAGAAACAGTATCTTAAGAAAAATATTAAACTTCCAGAGGTTGCAACATTGATAGGTTCTAACCGTACCACACTTTCTTTTGTACTAAATGAACATCTAGATGTCACATTTCCCGAATATTTAAAGAAATTAAGGATAAATTATATTACAGCATTTATGTTGGAAGATAAGAGGAATTTAAATTATAAGATAGATACCCTCGCTGAGATGTGCGGAATTTCCACAAGGCAGATGTTTTCAACTCATTTTCTCGAAGTAACAGGAATGAGACCAACAGATTTTATTAGAAAGAGACTTGAAGAGTTGGATAATCAATAGGTAGAGTAATATTATTTTAATAGAGCTCTTATAATCTAAACGACAATTATGTAGATCAACTCGTGGAAAGCTGTGCAAATATTGCTTACAATTTCAATTATCTTCTTTATCAAACAAAGACATTTGTCTTGTTTGTTTTTTTGGAAAAGTACCTCAATAGTTTATGAATAGATATATCTTGATATTATAAGCGAATTTTACGGTACTAAAAGTATTACCGTATGAAAGAACAAAACATCAGATTGCAGATAGGCAATTTGTGGAATGGCTTAATGGAATCAGTAGACCACATAAACAGAGGACAGGCTGATATTATTTTACGCTCGGAAGAAATCCTGATGGAAACCGATACTGCGATTCGAGAGCTAAAAAAAATTGTAAATCATCATAAATTTGAAGATTGGGCTGAAGAAATACATTTTTTTAAGAATACGAAACCTCAGTTTGTTGCTATTTATATTTATTATTCAAAAATTCTTTTAATAGAAGCTTCAAGACCTTTTGCTGATGCAGCTGCTCTTCTATCATATTATGAAAATGAGCGGATCAACTTACTGTTTTTCTACAATGAAAACAAAGACTTTATCAATTACTATCGTAGGAAATCAACATTTTTGGATAAGAAATACTTTGTTCGGTTTAAATTTGATTTTAAGTTGAAGTTAAGCCCGGAACTATACAGTTACGATTTGGATTTCTCTACTTCGCATGATCATATTGTCGCACAAATTATTGCTAACGATCTTCTTGAGCAATATTTATCAGATAAAATTAATTTAGAAAGCAAGGCAGGAAGTTCTCTTACTGAAGTAAAGAAGTTAGAATGGACAGCTTCAAAAGTTGCCTTGACCGAATTGCTGTACGCTTTACACCAAAGTAATAGTTTTAATGCAGGCCAAGCAGAATTGTCTGAAATTTTCAGGTGGGCCGAAAAGGCTTTTAATATTAGTTTGGGTAATTATCATAAGACTTTAGGCGAAATCAGAATTAGAAAAACTGAGCGTTCAAAGTTTCTTAATTTACTTCAGCAAAATCTTAATCAACACTTGGATGATTTGGATATGTAGATGTTTTTCCTTTCGGTAGTACGAAAAACTACCGAAAAGTTTATAAGTATAAGTCATCAATTAATTTTTTACAATTTACAGTGAAAATGTGGGTTTCAAAGTGCTGTATAAGCTTGAAAAGTCTTAATAAAATTAGCAAATATTAAAATTTATATTTAAAAAAAATCTTTCGGTAGTACGATAATCTACCGAAAGATATCCCGTGTCATTTTGAAATTTTGTCAAACAAAATAATTTTCAAATTATGGCAATATCAATTATCACCAAAGAAGACCTTCAGCAATTTAAAGCAGAACTGCTGGAAGCAATCGAAAATTTACTAAGAAGAAGTACAACCGAACAAAAATTGTGGCTGCGCACTTCTGAAGTTAAAAAGCTGCTTAATATTTCATCGGGAACATTACAAAACCTAAGAATTAACGGAACTCTTTCTTATAGCAAAATTGGGGGCACGCTCTATTATAATTTTAAGGATATTGAGAAAACTTATGCAAGGTTCTAAAGATTAATCTATAACGAAGACTTATGGAAAAATCAAATAGTATAATCGGCTACTTTGCGAGATTTGTTCAGGACAGCCGGATGTGTCCCACACATATCAGCTTATATGTTGCGCTTTTCCACTTGTGGGAAAAAAGCAGGTTTCAAACGCCATTCTCAATTTCTCGGAAGGATGCAATGGAATTAAGCAGAATTAAATCCTTTGCAACCTATCATAAATGTATTAAAGAAATTCACAATGCAGGTTTTATTGTTTACAGCCCAAATTACAATTCATACAAAGGAAGCTTAGTTGAAATTATTGACTTTGAAACACTTGATAAACAAAAAATAAATATTGAAAAGTATCCTGTATTGATTCCGAATACGGAGGTTGTATTTATTAAACCAGAACTTGATGAGATTGAATTATATTTTAATGAGCGGGATTTGCCTTCAGAAGAAGCGAAGCAATTTTATTCAGCTTATCAATCTAAAGATTGGAAGCTTTGTAACAATTATCCAATGAAAGACTGGAGATCAGCCGCAAGAATGTGGATTTCTAAACTCAAAATTAACACTTAAAGTTAGGACTATGAAGAATGTAAATCTTGAAACACCTTTGTCTCAACTGACGGTTGCGGAGTTCCTGGAAATTTCCAAAAGCTTTTTGTATGAGAAAAAATATGAATACGGATTAAAGGGTTTGGCAAAGATCCTGGGATGTTCAGTGTCAAAAGCTTCCGAAATAAAGTCCTCAGGAATTTTGGATGCTGCCATCATTCAAAGGAAAAATATCATCATCATTGATAAAGAAAAAGCACTGCAGCTTTTCTCCGAGAAATAAGATGTATTACCTAGAACTGATCCAACGGTTTTGGATGTTTAACAAAACTGCAAAAATGAGTCCCACGGAAGTGATGCTGTATTTGTATCTGCTGAAGATTGGTTTTGAAAAGGACCGGTATGATTTTACGATGTCAGATATTGCAATCGCCAGCGAGTTAGGATTAACTCAGAAAACAGTAAAATCCACTAAGGAGAAATTAGAAAAATCAGGTATTATACAATTTCAAACCGCAATTGGTCGTCCCTGTTCTTATAGGCTTCTGTTAAATTATGCTTTAGATTTTAAACCTGATAAGAAAAAAAATAAAAAGGTTGCAAGTAAAGAAAATTTTCAAGTCTTAAAAGTATTGGAAGTACTTCAGGAAAATGGAGTTCCTGATTCTGCAAACAGCGATATTCCATCTTGGGAAGAATTTATTGAATATGCTGAAACATTAGAAAACTATGCCCAGACTCTTGATATAAATATCAGGATAAAATACGATGGCTGGATTCAGAACAATTGGAAAAATGCTCTTGGTCGTCCGATAACCAATTGGAAGGCTACAATGAAAAGCGCTATTCCTTATATGAGGGATGGAAATACTGAAAAATCGATTTCGGTTGATAACATTCCCGATATAACACGCCCTGAAGTTTAATGAATTTATTTAAATAATCAAAAAAATGAAAGATAAAGCTACAATCATATCCGATCTGAGACCCGGACAAAAAGTAAATATCAATGGAATACTGGCAGAATATAAAGGCATTGAAAAAGTACGGATTCCAAATTTTGGAAAGGCTGAAAAGAGAGTTTTTAAAGAGCTAGAAGTAAATAATTTCAAATATTATAACCTTTCTGATGGTTCAAAGACACTTAAGAGCGAAAAAATCAAATTAATCAAATAACCTCTGATCACTTCTGATATTATGAGTTTTGATGATAAAGATTTACGGTTGATCCGAAAGAACTTTGAAAACAAAAAAGAAGTTAGTCCCGAAAAAATAAGGGTGGGAAACCATTTTGTGGATGATTTTATTTTTGATGATTCTGAGGCTGCTGACATTCCGATTAATGCCCTTCGTGTCATTTTTAATATGATTTCAATCATCAGCAGTGAGCAATTCAGACCGGAAGACCGCCCAAAACAGCTGACTCTTTTTGATGAAGAATTTGAAACCAGCAACAATATTTTTGCATCCATTAAAATACGGAATAGTAAGATTTCACCGAGTGGTTCTACTAAGCAGGTCATTGATGCCTATGAATTTTTGGCCCGATTTAAAATGGGTTGGTATAAGTCTTTAAATGCCAAGGGAAAAGAGATAAAGACCTTTGGAGGTCTGATTTCCACACCTAGTTACGATAAAAGAGGTTACACCACTTTTTTAGTAAGCAGCTATTGGCTTAAAAAGCTTGTGGTCATTCCGGAGTATAATTATGTCCTATACAATTTGGTATATAATGTCAGGAATAACAAACATATCATATTTGCAATGTGGCTTGCAAAACTGCCGGAAACGGGAACTTCCCTTAAGCTCGCCACACTGAATAAGAAGTTTGGTCTTAACTATAAAACAGCAAACGATTTCTGTTTCAAATTTCTAAAACAGGTGAGGATCAGCCTTGACAAATATAATAACCTGTCTTTCAATTATAAGTACAAGGAAGATCTTATCTTAATTATTCCATCAAAAACAAATTATATTTCTGAAATGGAAGTTTTAGTATATCCCAATAAACTTACAGAAGTTAACAAAAGACTAAGTTATTTTCGGAAAAGATTTGGACTTCAGGAAAATGAAATGAAGCAATTTTTTCATCAATACCGAAACATCCCGCAAACCCGGCTGTTAATTGAGAAAGCCTTCAAGAGATTTATAAAAAATTGCAGATTCAAAAGGATAAAATCAACCCTCATTCAAGGGATGGAATTTTTAAAGGAAATTCAAAAACTTTTAATAGAGGTTTACCGGGAGACAAGAGCCGGAAAAATGCTTCCCAATAGTTATCCAATAATATTGTAAAGTCGGAATTGCGCTCATTCGGAATTCGGAATTGCGGTCGTTGAAGTTAAAAGTATCTTAAAATATACTATTTTCAGAAGTTGTTTTCGGAATTGAACTCATTTCAAAATTGTGCAGGAATTCTAAACTGTAGATAAGAGCTCAAAATTGTCAGTAAGTGCAGGACTTTGTAGACAGTGAGAAAAAGTGATTTCGGAATTACGCTCATCCTTATATGATGTTTTATTCGGAATTGCGCTCATTCCAGTTTCGGAATTCCGCTGATTCCAAATTCGGAATTGCACTCATTCCAAAAGTGAACCATAGTCTTTATACATCGTACATCCGCGCAATTACTAAAAGTATAATAAAAGAAATTAAAAAGTTTTTTTTATTTAAAAGGAAAATGTGGATAAAAAATTTGCTTTAAAAAGAAAAAAAATGAATTGTGAAGAAGCCAGACAAAACATCATGATCAAAGATGTACTTGAACACTATAATTTGTTTCCTTCGAAAGAAAACAGAAAAACAGCATTTTACTTTGCGCTCGACAGGGATGAAAAAACACCAAGTTTGTCTGTAGATTTTGTAAAAAACAGAGCTTTTGATTTTGGCACCGGTAAAAGTTATGATGTCATTTCGATTGTCCAGCAGATAAATCAATGCTCAGTTTCCGATGCTTTAAAATATTTAGAAAAGTATGAGTTTTCAAGTTGTGATAAAATGCGGAATTTGATAGCGGATGAAGAAATGCAATATAAAATTCTAAAAGTGAACAATATCCAACATTTTGCATTAATTGACTATTTAGAATCAAGAAAAGTGAGTGCACAAAAGCACTTGGTTAAAGAGATAAATTATGAGACGAATGGAAAGAGGTTTTTTGGGTTGGGATTCTTTAATGATTCTGGTGGAGTGGAGATCCGTAATAAATATTCAAAGATTTGCCTTGGTAAAAAAGATGTCACATTAATCAAAAATCAACAGAACACGTTTAATGAAATTGCTGTATTCGAAGGTTTTTTCGATTATCTGACGTTTAAAAATATAAGTAGGGAGCAGAATTTAGATTTTCTGATCCTAAATTCTACTTCTATGCTGTTCAAGGTTGAGAAAGAATTAAAAAAGTACCGGAAGATTTCTTTATTTTTAGATAATGATGCTAATGGCCAGCTTGTTAAGTCTAAAATTGCAAATCAGTATAATAATGTGGAGGATTGCTCCCATATTTACCTTGGCTACAAGGATTTGAGTGAATGGTACTGTAGGGATTGACAAAAGGCTAATAAGTAAATAATAATATTTAACTAAAATAAATATTGTTTAAGACGAAGTCACATTTTTATTACTGTCTTATTTAATTCTGAATAGGATGCGCCATCTATAGGAATTTTATTAAATACAATTGCTGTTAGCTAATTTTAAAAGTTGTTTTATGTAATTTGTTTCTTTTTGCATCGTTTTTTTTGTTACGTAAAGCAAAATTAATCAATGCTTAAGTCTTATATTTTACGTCATGTTTTGTCGTACTCCAATGATACATTTGTTTCAGAAAAAAATTAAAAATTATGGATAAAGTAACCCAACAAAGAATCGAAAAACTTCACCCTTTTGTAAGAGAAGAGGTAAAACAAATTATTAAAGAATGCGATGAAGAATTAACAGGAAAAGCCAAGATCAGGATAACCCAGGGATTGCGAAGTTTTGAGGAACAGGAAAAACTGTATGCTATCGGAAGAGTGACTTCAGGAAAAAAAGTAACCAATGCAAAGGCAGGGCAAAGCATCCACAACTACGGTTTGGCGGTTGATATGTGCTTAATTATTGACGGAAAAACCGCAAACTGGGACACTGCAAAAGATTGGGACAACGACAAGATTGCCGACTGGTACGAATGCGTGAAAATTTTCGCAGAACACGGTTGGGACTGGGGTGGAAACTGGAAAACATTCAAAGACCTTCCTCATTTTGAGAAGAAGAATTTTCCGACTAAAAAGGGTTTGGCAAAAACGAGTTGGAGAGCGCTTTCTAAGCTGAAAAAGGATAAGGATGGATATGTAATATTTGAAAAATAATTTATCATAATTTATTTAATACGTCAAGTTCTGTCGCTTTCCGCTCCTATCTTTACTTTACCAAAATAACAGTAGAAAAATGAAAAAAACAACCCTACTTTCTTTAGATGGAGGCGGAATAAGAGGCATTATCACCTGTATTGTTCTACGCTACATAGAAGAGCAACTGCAGTTTCACGATACACCGAGTGCAAAGCTTGGAGATTATTTTGATTTGGTTGCGGGAAGCAGTACGGGAGCATTGATAGCAGCGATTATTTTGTGTCCCGACGAACATAGAAAAGCAAAATATTCTATACAGAAAGGTTTGGAATTGTATTCTGAAAAAGGAGGAGATATATTTCAGGTTTCCTTTTGGGAAAAATTGGTAAATCCTTTTGGATTGCTGAATGAAAAAATTTGTCAGGAAGCTTTAGAAAAAAACCTGAATGATTTTTTTGGAAAGCTAGAGTTAAAAGAATTAATTAAACCATGCTTAATAACAAGCTATGACATAGAAAACCGAAGAGCAAAATTGTTCAACTCATGGAAAGCCAGCTTAAACACAGATAATTTTTACGTAAAAGATGTTTGCAGAGCGACTTCAGCTGCTCCGACTTATTTTACTCCTGTTCAGATTAAATCAATGTACGGACAAATTTTCAGTTTAATTGATGGCGGAATGTTTGCCAATAATCCTGCACTTTGCGCTTATGCGGAAGCCAGAAAAATCCCTTTTGCCGAAGTTTTAAAAAATCATCAGAAAGCCAATCATCCCACTGTAAATGATATGATTATCATTTCGATCGGAACCGGGCTTGAATCTAAAAGTTATTCATTTAAAAAGATGGAAAAAGCAGGGAAAATTGGTTGGGTAACTCCGATTATAGACATTTTGATGTCTGCCAATGCAGAAACGGTAGATTATCAGCTATGTCAAATGTTTCAGACTCTAGGAACAAGAAATCAGAAGAATTATTACAGAATAAATCCGTCTTTAAAGAATGCTTCTCCAGCAATGGATAATGTAAGAAGATCAAATATTGAAAATCTTATTCAGGCTGGATTGAGTTATATTGATGACAACAGAGAAACTTTGAATCAAATTGTGCAGAAATTAATTAAGAATAGAATATAAGCTTTTCAACTTATAAACAATCAATATAAGCTATTTTGATTATACTAAAATAAATTATAAACTGCTTAAAAACACGTCGAGTTTTGTCGTTATCCAATTTTACTTTTGTACTATAAACAAAGACACAAAAACATAGTCCTCAAACTTTTAAACACTATATCATTCAACATTTCTGTATGCTGAACAGCAAGAATAATATTCAAAAACAACAAAAATTTTTAAAACACAAAACATGGAAACACCAAATCACAATTTCGATACAATCAACAATCACAATCTCTACACCATTAGTTGGAGCGGTATTGAAGATATAGAAGTAGATAATGAAAACTATTTTAATGATATTGAAAACTTCTTGAGGGAAGAGTTTGAATGCAATGCTTTACGACAGAATTTTACAAATAAATACACAATAAAAATTTAAAATACGTCAACTTCTGTCGCTCCTCCATAGTACTTTTGAAGTATCAATAAAAACGCAAAACAATCATAGATTTTTACTGACAGATTTCTGAATTAGGCTTGTGAAAAGTCCGAATAGCCAGAAATATGTCTTAAACCCAACAGTTAAAAAGTACAATATGACTTTCCTTATCAAAGAGAAAGGTGGATATCTTTTGCCGGAAACCACCTAAAAAAATAAGGCTAAAACCTGAAGTAGCCCTAATAAAAAGAGCCTTCAAATCTTAACCTTTATAAAATCAAACAAATTTACAAAAAAAATGTCAGACACTAATAATATTAACGAAAGCGGGAATAACACTACCAATAATACATCGCAGACACTTTTCCGATTCATAAGCATGAGAAACCCTCAGCTTACAGAAACAAAAAAAGAAAATATCGGGTTTATACACAGACCCGGATTAAATAATGCATTTGATCAGGCAGTAAGAAACAGGTCTGGAATTTCTAAACTGAGAGCTCTTGAAAATCAGTGCAGATCATTTTCCTCACCGTTAACTGAAAAAGACCTGGAAAACAGTCAATATGTATCTCTTCTTAAAATTGGAAGAAAAATCACGAAGAAGCAAACTATTTCAGCTGAAGAGCTTGCCAGAACAAAGGAACGCTACTCTTCAGGACAGGTAGAAATAGAAAAGCTTTGGGATAATTTGATTTTTCAAGTAATTACACAAAAAGATTTCTACGCAAAAGAAGCTATTGTGCATATTTTAAAAGCGTTACATATAGGATATGTGCAAACCTTATCTTTAACGGAAGAGCTTGTGAAAATTAATGGGTCAGATTTAATTACTAAAGCATTGGATGCCAAAGTGGTCATGCCTAAAGATCTTTTTGTTGAGGAAGAAGTGGTCGGATCTTCTTTGGCAAGCAGGTCAACAGCATCCGGAACTTCGGATCTTTCGTCAAAAGCATTGGAAAGATTAAAAGTCAATGCAAAAAATGATCTTGTGGTTACCCAAGCTCTTTTAAGAAAAGAACAATTGGAGAAACTGTATACAGAGCTTGAGAAAATTCAAAAATCTTACAACAGTTCCAGTGCAAATGCTTATCAGGCTGCCTATGATCGATATAATGCTAATTATCAGTCTCAAAGAGAAGAATATAACAGGATTTTTTCTGAAATTGAATATTTAACCGAACACAAAGCTTCGGAAGAAGAGTTAAGAAAATTGTACGAGCAGTTAAGAGAACTGGAAGTTCCTGCTTTTGAATTTTCTTATCAAAATGAGATTGATATTTCAGATCTTCAAAGAAAACTTTCTCCGGAATCATTTGAATTGTTCATAAGCATATGTGCTGTTCAGAATGTAAATGAAGATTTCTATTCTAAAATTCCATCCAGTGCAAAAATGGAAGTGGTGTCTGATTCCGAATTAAAAATAGGAACACAGGCGCTTCAAATTGACAACAGTTATCAGACATTTGATAATGTGTTTATGCAAATACAGAATCATAGTTCTGCTGCTATTCAGACAGCTTTAGACAATACGGTATTAGACCAGACACAATATGCGAACTTGGCAGGAGCATTGATTCCTGTGGGAGGATCATTAACAAGAACACATCTTGCATACAACTTATTGGCGGTATGGAGAAGGTCTGCTTTTGTTCCGGATAACGGATTTATTAATTTCTCCTTTGAGGTTCAGGATAATTCTTGGAGTGTTGCCAATGCCAGAATTATATTGGATTCTAATACAGGGCATCACGAAGAAGCATTGGGAAATGTAGATGTTCTAAACGGAATGGTGAGTTTCACAGCGGTAATGGTCAATAAATTCTCATCTGTTTCCAAGATCAGGATTGATATCTACTTCAACAATGGAAGAGAAGCATATCTGGAATTACTTAAAATTCCTAATAATGAAGCTCAATTAGGATTATTAACATTAAAACCCGGAAAAGAAGGACCGAGAGAGGAAGAACCAACAGAAGGAACACCGGTTTCCAGAAAGCTGTTCGGGCTTAAAAGATTGGGGATTGCAGAATATATGAAGGTGGTACAGAGCACCCATGCGTATGTTCCGGGAGATGTCACCCATATTGAGAATATCATGGCGAGAGAGTTTAAGCAGAAATCCACAAGAAGACTCAGAAAAACTGAAATTCAGACGACAGCTTCCAAGTCTACAGAACGTGAAACGCTTACCGATACAACTTCTACAACAAGACACGATATGCAGTCTGAAGTTGCCAATGTTATCATGAAAGATACTACTGCACAGGCTTATGCAAACTGGAGCAAAGATACTGAGCTTTATGGTAGATTTGAAGTCGGAGGAAGTCTTGCAACCCATAATGCAAAGGAAAACAGCGTTCGTCAGGCAATGACCCAGTCACAGGAAATTACCAATAAAGCTACCGATAAGCTTCTTACGAAAATCTCTGAAGAAAGGATCGAAAAGATCATCGAAGAATATGAAGAGAATAATGCTCACGGCTTTGATAACAGAAATGGAGACCGACACGTAGTAGGTGTTTACCGATGGGTAGATATGAAATATAAAAACCAGATCTATAACTATGGGAAACGTACAATGTTTGAGTTTATGATTCCTGAACCTGCAAGATTACACCGTTTGGCTACGGCAGTGGCAAAAGCGGATGTATTAACAGCACCTATCGATCCGCGAAAGGCTCCTGCTCCTTATACAATGGCAAGTCATAAAGAAGCTACGAGACAGCTTTTACAATATTGGGCAGATATTTATGGGGTTACATTGACCGCAGAAATGCCGGGCAAGGAAGTTATTCTTAATGCCAACGGAAGTCCACAGACTGAAGGCGAAGGTGTATTCTTTGATTCAAACCTTGAAATTCCTGATGGTTATAAAGCAACTTCAGCATCTATCGTTTGGGCATACAACAAGCAGAGAAACAGATCAGGATTCTTTCAGGGGAACTATATTTTACCTGCTTATTTATCTTTCGGTAACCTAAAAGGAGGTAGTTATTATAAAGAAACCCGAAACCAGACTCTTAACGGAACAGAAGGTGTAAGCGGATTAAATCTTACAGGAGTATTTAATTACAGAGTTTCCGGAAAGAACATCGGAGGATTTAATATCGCTTTAAAATTCCCTTGTGTTCCAAATGATGCAAACGTCATGGCTTGGCAAACTGAAAACTTCAATGCGATTATCGAAGCCTATAAAGAAGCTTATGAGAAATTTAAAGAAGAACAGGCAAGAATAGATCAAGAACAGAAAGAGAAAGAAGCGGAAGCTAAAGATAAAACAGGTAATTTCTACCGTTATATGGAGAATGATGTCCTGAAGCACAACTGTATTGCTTATCTATTGCAGGATTATTTATCTCCAAATACTATCGGACAAAATTTTACCGACGGAGATAAAATGGAAAACTTTCAGGTATTCTTAAATGAAAATCTTGATAAGTACACTGCTTTAGCAAAATTCATGGAACAGGCTTTCGAATGGAACATTATGAGCTACAGTTTCTACCCTTACTATTGGGCAAATAGAAAACACTGGCAGGAAATGTACATCAGCGAAAGTGTAGATCCGTTATTCAGAAGTTTCTTACAATCCGGTATGGCAAGAGTCATTGTAACGGTAAGACCTGGATTTGAAGATGCGATTCAGTTCTTTTTGAGCACTGGTAAGATCTGGAACGGAGAAGAAGTTCCTGTAATCGGAGATCCGATGTACATGAGTATTGTAGATGAAATGAGAGAACCTGTAGGATTAAAACAAGGTAAACCTTGGATCACAAAGCTTCCTACTACCCTTACGATACTGCAGCAAGATTCTGCAGGTCTGAAAACGGCAACAGCTTTACCATTTAGTCATGAAAATCCTGAAGAGTTTGAGAACCCTGAAGATGTGGTTACCAAATCAGAATTTGCTATTACAGATGCACAATTAAGCTCAGGAAAGCACCGTTTTGTAGAAAACATCGACATTAAGAACGGTAATCTACAGCTTACTACGGATAGCGATCCCCGAAAAGTAATTGCACAGATCTCTATGCAGAGCATCAAAAATAATCTTCCATAAAAGTATAGTCAACTAATTATTAACCTGCTTTAGGCAAGTGGCGGTTGGAAAAAACTAACCGCCATAAGCCAAAAGCTAAAAAATCATAAAAATTATGACTTACGAAGAATATTTAAACGAAATAGAAGATTTTGACGATATCACAAAACAGGAGCTTATCTCTGACTTTCAAAATCTCATTCCATTAGACAACACATCTATGATGCAGCAAATGGGCTACAATGGGTTTCAGGATCTTCTGCAAACTGAAAATAATACAAGTATCATGCAGCTCGGAGAAAGCTTTAGGGGAATGAATAATGTGAGTCCAGTACTAGCCATGGGAGCCATTTCAGGAAGTAGCATATTAGCAAAAGACACTTATTTCATCGACTCAAAATCTATTGACTATAATGGAATTATGGTAATTAATGATGTCGGAACAGATCCTGATGAAATAAAAATTGTAGAAAAAGATTTTTACTATTATCCAAAAAGTAAGAACAAAAAATTTGCGTATCATGTGAAGATTTTTATTTCGACCAGCGCAAAAAAACTAGAAGAAGCATATAAAAATACCTTGGCAGGAGAACATGAATTACTGATTTTTGTAGAAGATAATGTTTCCGACAAAGCAGATTTTATCTATGGTGCAGTAACGGTAGGAAATAAATTAAGAGAAAATCTTCTGTCAACTTATGCAAGTCACGTTACGGAAAATAGTGATCTTATTCGTGAGATTCTAGACTCTTTTGTAATGGAAACTGGATATAACATAGATGAAAAATTTGTAAAAAAGCTTTTGAAAAATGGAAAAGCTGAATATCCTACATTAAAAACAATTTCTGCCATCTACACGATGATTGACTTTATTTCATTCGGGGCATTTGCGGAAGTTTCAAACTATGGTATATGTTTATTATTAGACAAAGCTATAGAATTTCTAAACAAAGGAAAGATAGAAGACCATCGTTGGAATCCAAAGGCACAAAAACCTTTTGACCCTAAGTTTTATCCCATTGTTTTAGAGCAAGAACTGGATAAGTTAGATGACAATGAGCTGAATAAAAAGATAAGAACCATTGTTCAGGATCTTACTAATAGTTTTGAAGTATATGATACTTATTTTAGTAATCTTTTAAATATTTCTTCCGTCTCTCAAAAGAATCACCAAAATTTTTCATTAAATAAAATTGTATATGATGCTTTTAAACAAATTTATTTAAGATGCAAAGAAATTATTAATGATTTAGAAAACATAGATATTTCTGACGTTTTAAAAACAGGGATAAGAGCATGGAATGCTTTTGTTTGTGGAGTGTGGAATTCTCTGGTAGACGCTGTTACGAGTCTTTTAGACATGGTAAAGATGATCATTAACGTTAGTACTTCCAGCAAAGAGTTGATGAAAAATCTAGACACGCATTTACCTAGATTAATAGAACGTGTAGAAGAAGGGTTGCAAAGCTTTGAAAAATTAGATCTTTGGCAACTTACACTGCATTTTTTACAAAAAGCAATTACAGCTTCAATAAATATAGATTTCGTTCACTTAGCTTACTTCATAGGTGGATTTCTAGGATTCGTTATATCTTTACTTATTGAGGTAGTTATAGGAATTTTGCTTACAGGAGGAGTGCTTTCAGTAGAAGAAATAATAAGGAGATTAGGACAGGAACTATTTGGTTTTTTTACTAGTTTTGCTAGAGGAGTAAAAAAGGCCTGGCAAAAGAGTGCTAAATTTGTAAGCAAAGCAATAGATGAGTTTATCCGAATTTTAGATGCTTTTATTGATTTCATGAAGCAAGGTAAAGATGAGATAAGAAAAATGATTGATGAAATCTTTGATGCCATTAAACTTTACTCCAAAGAAACGAGAAGCTCTTTGAATATGCAGCTTCCTTTTTTAGGACCGGCAGAGATCGCTTTACAGAAAAGATTGATGAAAGCATTTTATACTGGCTTTAAAGATTTACTTCTAAAATATGTAGATGTAACCAAAGTAATTAAAAAGTGGAATAAGCTTAAACCCATGCGTGAGCTTTCTAAACAAGATATGGAAATGATGCTGGAGTGGAGAAAAAAGTTTTTAGGAGACAGAAAAGCATCAAACGTCGCTACAATGAAACAAAAAGTGAGAGTAAACGGTGAAGTAATTGAATTAGAGTATAAAGCTTTTGCAACTGAAAATGCACCAGGGTTTTGTGGAAATCCTAACAAAGATTACATTGCCAAGCAACTAGGAATCTCTATGGACGAATTAGATTTGCACTACGAGACTTTAGAGAAAGATGGTAAAATGTTACGATTTAAAGACTCGGAACACAAAATTTTTGCGCAAAACGATCACGATTTGGCAACATTAATGGCAAAACATGGCAAAGAAAATGTACAAGTTTTGGAGAATAATTTTAAATCTCTATACGAACCTTGCCCATCTTGCAAAAAGCAAATTATTATACGACAAGAAATGTATAATATTAAAAAATTGAGCGTGGAAGCAGTAAAATCTGATGCAAAAGAATATGTAAAAGGAAATAAACAATTATTAGAATTTTTAAATAAATAGTTATGAGCTATATATACATGCAAAAATTGGCAAATACGCCAAAAATAGGAACACAGAAAATAAGAGGTGTATCTCCATCTGAGATTACAAAAGTGGAAAATAAATTAAATATCAAATTTCCACTAGCTTACAAAGAGTTTTTGTTGCTAGCTGGGGAATATACAGGTGGCTTGCAACTTTTTGATGGGCACAGTACTTTAGATATGTTGTCGCATGACGAAGTATTAGGCTATTTAAAAGAAACTTTAAAAGGAAATAAGCTAAACATAACAAGACCATTTTGGGTAATATCAGAATATGGTAATTTTGACCAATTTACATTCTTTTATCTTGATGAGAACACAGAGAATCCAAATGTTTGGGGAGTAACGTATCGTGGAGATGATGAATATTATATTTATCCGTTAAATAAAACGTTTAGCGAATACATAAGCTCAACCATAGACAAATCTATTCATTTTTCAAAATATGGATATTAATATAAAAGCCGTTAGTTAATAACGGCTTTAAAATAGTTATTTATCGTTTTTTGAAATTTACTTATTGCTATTTTATTCTCACGGCTAATCCTAGTGTTATTAGTAGGCTGCTAGAATTGCATCATCAATTTCTTTTAGGATCGTATCTTTTGTTGTATGCGATGTAGAAAGTTCGATTAATATAGTTATCAAATTATGAATATAATATTGAAATTTACCTAAACTTTGGATGTTTATTTCTCGCTGTTTAGCATGATGAACATACGAGCTTCTGATTCCATACATTTCTTTTAGTAATAAGATAATAAATTTCCGTTCTTCGATATTTTTCGTTACTAATTTTGAAATGTATTTCGTTAAACAGTTCAAAATTGGTTCATTTGAATCCGATAAAATTACTGACTCTAATTGAGTGAACAACTCTATTACTCTTTTATTCAAATTATTTTGATAAATTGCTCTTGCAAATAATTGTATAGAATTGATAATTGTTAAATCCAATTCAGTCAAATTTTCCTTTTCGTCTATTTGCTTAACGATTTCTTACATTTCCTTACTTCAGAAGCTAAAAAACATAATTGCAAAATTGATGATTTGGAATTAAGTGATAACGATAAAATTTATGAAATAGAGTGGTAAGTTTTAAAGGCAACATAATAAAAAAATATGACAAACAAAGCTCTAAAATCTCTACTGGAAAAGTTAAATGCAAACGACAAATCATCTAGCTTATTTTTCCTGAGACCATTAAGTCCCAATGTAGATTTTGCAAAAATTTGGACTGATAAACCAAAAAGTACGGATAGTGTTACTAATTCAGATGGACCAGATAATTTTTATTTAATTAAAAACGATGATAAGAAATATGTTGCAATTGTTTTTGATATGCGAAGAGATTTACATTGGTTTGTTCTTCCAGATTATAGAGGAAAGGGATATTTGACAATGGCAATGAAGGACATTATTATTCCTCATTTATTTTTGAGTAGAGATGAACAACGGATAACAATAAAGGAAAATGATATTGGGAAGGAAAATTTTACAGCTTCCGAAAAAGTTGCAATAAGTTTGGGATTTACAATCTCCGAAGATGGAGAATATTTACTATCACCTACCCCAAATATTATATTTGATGATAACGTAGGAATAGACACCCCATTTTCTTTAGAAAGAATCAATGAGCTTAAAAAACAAATCAATTATTTGGGAAGGTCTCTTTGGGCAATACAAACCGAAGTAGAAATGAATCTTGGAAATACAGATTATTCAGAAGAACTTAAAGATTTGGTTAATCAAATTAGAAATCATACTTGGAAATTGGAAGATTTTTATTGGAGTAAAAAATCATCAGGTATTTAATAATAATCCCATATAGTTATAAAAACGAAAAAGGCAGGAAAAGCATTTCTACCCTATAATCGGAAACGCAACTTTGCTTGAAATAAGATACAACCACTTTAAAAATACACCATCACAATTCCTTAGCCTGCTTTTATAAAATGGTTGTGAAATAGTGTATTTTTTGGATTACCCACATTAGATTGGTATTATCTTTTAAATAGTAACTCAGTTATAAAATACAGACGCTTTATTAAAAGATAAACCCAGCTTTTTAATACCTACGTAAAATTTACTAATATTTGAAAACAACCTACGTAAGTTGTACGTGTGTTGCAATTGCACTTTGATAAAAATTTATAACATCAGAGTTTAACTACATAAAAATACAAGCTTCTTTTAAAACTTATTCTTTATTTTTTCTGTTAATAAGCAATAAATACATAACCGTTTAATGAGCAGTTGTTAAAATATTTTTAACCTGAAAAATTGAATTTATTTTAAGAGCAGATTATGAAAAGTATATCTTGCGGATTAAGAGACCCAAATTAGATCGAAACATCTTATGCTTAGTTGTGATTCTAGACGCCAAAAAAAATAGCTTTCTTTTATACCTAAGTAAAATTTACTAATGCTTTCAAACAACCTACGTAAATTTTACCTAGGTTTCTATAATACTTTTGTAAAAATTTACAAATCCAAAGTAACACCTACATAAAAAATACAAGCTTCTTTTAAAACTTATTGTTTATTTTTTCTGTTAATAAGCAATAAATACATAACCGTTTAATGAGCAGTTGTTAAAATATTTTTAACCTGAAAAATTGAATTTATTTTAAGAGCAGATTATGAAAAGTATATCTTGCGGATTAAAAGACCCAAATTAGATCGAAACATCTTATGCTTGGTTGTGATTCCAGACGCCAAAAAAAAAATAGCTTTCTTTTATACCTAAGTAAAATTTACCAATGCTTTCAAACAACCTACGTAAATTTTACCTAGGTTTGTATAATACTTTTGTAGAAATTTACAAATCCAAAGTAACACCTACATAAAAAATACACAACTTCTTATTTAAAGTAATTGATTGTCTTTTTCTTAAGAATGCAATAAATATGTAACCAATTAATTATCAGTATTAAATTTAATTTTTTTAATCTCTGAAAAATTAAACTGCTTTTCGTAGCAAGATGTGTCTTTGTACCCACAAATTTTGCCAAATTTCTGAGTCCAAAGACGATCTTGCCTTTTCTGCAAAAAGGAGGAAAAACGGCGGAACTTGTTTTTCTATTTTGAATAAAATCAGGTTTAATATTCCAAATTAGACCAAATTATTCTTTTTCAATCTTTGAAGATTCCAGACTCATCCAGAGTATTCTTAACTAGCCCATCTCCGGTCAAAGCTATTGTTTTAGAGGTTTTTATGCTTCAACTTTGCAGTAGAAATTTTATCAAAAATGAAAAAATTATTTAGCCTTTTACTATTTGTTTTTACAATTATCCTTAGAGCTCAGGTCGGAATTAATACGGAGACACCTTCAGCAACTTTGGATATTATTGGCAAGCCAGATTTACCCAATCACTATGACGGCATAATTCCACCAAGAATTACAGGTGATCAGCTTGCAACTAAAAATTATTCGGTATTGCAAAAAGGTGCTATTGTCTATGTAACTCAACCTGCATCTAATCTTTTGGGTCAAGTTATTCATATTGTTGAAGAAGGCTACTATTATTTTAATGGTCAGTTTTGGAATCAGATACTTACTGAGCCTACTTACTATGATGCTCTTGTCGTATTGGACGAGACACTTCCGATAAATACTATTTCTGAACAAACCTCCTGGAACAAGTATCTTCCATTTCCAACGAATCCCCGACAGCATACTTTATCAACAAAAATATATAGATTGGGAACATCTGGTCTTGGAATAACCGGAGAAATTGATGCAAGGAGAATTGGAACAATTGGCTACCTAGATGTAAGCATCACTTGTTCAGCACCCATCAATTCAAACTACATCATGCTCAATCTCTCAAAACCATTACGCGATTTAGGATTTATGACCAGTGGAAGTGTCGGTTCGCTCAACAATATATTGGTAAGCGGAAGTCCTAATGGAGGAGGCTTAGGTGTCGAACAAGGTATAGTTTCATTGACAAACGTCGATTTTCATTTGCTGTTGTGGAAGAATCAGATTGAAAAATTTAATGGTAAGATAAAAGGCATGACCACTTTTCCGATAAACTATCTGAATGTAGTTGAATGATAAATGAGAAGAAAAATTCTATCAAAATTAGGATTTCTGCTATCCAGAAAGATAATTGGCAAAAAATCTGTCTAAATAAAGGAATTTCCTTAACAAGCCTAATTGTCAATTCTGTAGAGAACAGATTGATGGATGATGAGAGAAGAAATGTTTTAGAGTTCATTGAAAAACAAGATAACATCTTTACTAAAATTGAAACCAATATTAATCAGGTAGCAAAAATTGTCAATACTCAGAAGTTTATCAGTTCTAAAGAACTGGATAATTTTTCAGACAAGCTCACAGAGATTTTGGAATTGAAAAAGGTGCAGAATAGGATATTTGAAAATATTTATGCCCTGCTGGCAAAATGATTATTAAAATTATGGCTCCGGCAGGTTCAGGTTTTCCGGGAGTAAATTATAATGACAAGAAGATCAATGAAGGAAAAGGCGAGTTGATGAAGATGAAAAATTTCCCATCATTTATCAATAAGAATAGCAATAAACAAAAGGTTCGGGATTACTTGAAAGCGATTTCAAATGGAAACAAAAAGGTTTTGAAACCTCAGTTTCACGCAATGATCTCTACTAAATTTCAGGAACACTCAAAAGAGGAGCTGACTAAGATTGCTGAAGATTTTATGGATGAGATGGGATATGGGAAACAACCATTTATCGTAATTCATCACAACGATACAGAAAATAATCACGTCCATATTGTCACGACCCGTGTGGACAAAGAGACAGGGAAGAAGATTAATGACAGTTACGAGAAGCTGAATGCTCAACAAGCACTAAGCGATACTTTAGAAAAGCTTTACGAAATTAAGTCAGAAGAAAAATTGAATAGACTTCTGAATTACAAAATAAGTTCTATCCATCAATTAGAAACTTTACTTATCAGGAATGGATACAAACTGAGCAAGAACGCGCCTGATGAACAGTATTTGACGATTTTAAAAAACGGAGTTACTCAACGGACTTTATCTGAAAATCAGTTGGTCTTCGATAATAAAAATGATAAAAACAGAACAAAGCAACTTCGGGCAATTTTGTGGAAATATAAAAATATCTATTCCAATAAAGTTTTTAAAGTCGAGGATTTTAGGAAACAGGAAGGAATGCTTCCTGAAGAAAAAGTAAAAGAAAAAGATCAGCTTGTTCCTAAGATTGAATTTGAAAGTGAGCTTCAGAAAAAACTCCGAGATGTTTTTGGGATTGACATCGTATTTCATCACAAAGATGAGTATCAGCCTTTTGGTTACACTTTAATTGACCATAAAACAGGCTCAGTTTATAAAGGTAGCGAAATTATGAAAATGAGGGAGTTGTTTGAGTTCACTTCTGAAAAAATAGACAAAAAGCTGTTTGAAAGTCTGAAGGATTACAATGTAAGAGATAGTGAAAGTAAAATTCTATTACTGGATTTTCTCAAAGCTAGAGCACTGGAAAGTGAGTTAAAGGCATTTATGCTATTTGGGAATAAAAAACTTAAAAACAAAGAAATATACAATACTGTCAGAAACGATGTTCGAGACTATCTAAAAACTCAAAATAATAAAGATATCAATGTTATTAAGTCAGAAGATGGAAAGTATTATGTCATCCATTCGAGACTACATTATATTGGAGAAGTGGTGGCATTGATCGGAGAAAAGCAGTATCAAAAATTGTTTGATCCTCAGATACAGGCTACATCAAAAACTGAAAACAAGGCAGGAAATCAATTGAATAAAGTTGTCAACGAGTTGTTTTTTGAACTGATGAAAAGTTCAGGTACAGCCAAAGATCCTGCTGAAGATGAACGTAAAAAGAGAAGAAAGCGCCGTTAGTGGAAGGCTATTTATTAATCTGAAAAATATAAACCAATCGATATGATAATCACTTTTGGGACACAGAAAGGAGGAACAGGTAAAACAACGTTAGCTATTGCTTTTGCTAACTACATTGCACTTTCTTCCGAGAGGAAGGTTAATGTATTCGATTTTGATTTTCAGAAGTCTTTTTACCACAAATGGAAAGAAGATGAGTTGCTCGAAATTCCCAAACTCTATGATGTGCAAATCATTGATGAGGAGAATGAGCAGCCTTTTTCAGATTTTGAACATTTGATTGAAATGAAGGAAAGTGAAGACGTTAATGTGTTTGACCTTGCAGGAACATTGGATGCAAAATACAGTGATCTGCTTATTTATAGTGATTTTATAGTTATTCCTTTTGAATACTCCAATGTATCGGCAAAATCAACTTTGGTGTTTATCAACTTTTTAGGTCTTTTGGAAAGCCAGGCGGAGAGGGTTTTTATCCGATCAAAATATGATAAAGGCTACAAATACCAGAATCAGGAAGGTATGGATGCCGAGATTAGTAAATATGGTCTTCTGTTAAAACGCCCGGTCTTTAAAAGGAATTGTTTGCAGACAATTGATACTAGGAAACTTACCTATGAACAAAAATATGCAGTTAAAAACTCCTTTTTGGAACTGACAGAATATATTAATAAATGCCTTGAAATTACTTTATAACAAAATCATTAATACCATCTCAAATGACAAAAATAATTATCAGCATTATCTCTGTTTATCTTCTATACTACGCAGGAAACATCATCTATGATCTTTTCCTGAAAAAGGATATTTCTAAGAATCAAGATGAAACCGAAGAATATTCTTTGAATGATTTTCTTGATAATAATACAACTGAAATAAAAGAAGTCAGCATTGATGATGTCGAAAATATAAATACTCCTAATTCATTCAACAAAAAAGAACTTTCTCCCGTAAGAGAGGAAGAACAGGATGAAAATAGAGACTTAGAATACTGGCGAAACAAGTTCGAGTCTGAAAATAATATTGACAGTTTTGATGAGCGATTTGAAATAGATGAACACCAGAAAGAAACAGAAGATATTGCTACTTTGGATGAGATTGAAAACATTCCCCAAGAACCAATAGAAGATCAGCTTCCATCAAAATATGAACTCTATCAAAAGCAGTTCTATCAGTTCTTAAACCTTGCTGAAACCAGTGTACAGGTTCTCGCAGACCGTGATGGTTACAAGGTTTATCAGTCGCTGATCTAAGAGTTTAACAATTCTTTCTAATTCTATTGTGATCCTCTAATAAATGGCGGATAGCACACCCCTTATGCCTTTTTCTGAGCAAAATAAACACAATTCTAACCATAAATATTTAAATTATTATGACTTACAGAAGTACACGTAATCAAGTTATTACAAAATTATTTACTGCCACATTATTGCTTCTTGCAGTAACACCAATGTTTGCTCAGGGCGGTGCAACAGCAATTTCGAATGCAGCAAATGACATTAAGGATTATTGGGATCCCATCAAGCTTATTCTAAAAGCAGTCGGAGGATTGGTAGGTTTCATTGGAGGTCTAAGGGTTTATAATAAGTGGACGAATGGTGATCAGGATGTCAACAAAGAAATTCTGGGCTATGGAGGAGCGATGATCTTCTTACTGGTAGTTCCGGAATTCGTAACAGCATTCTTTGCTTAATATGGGTTTCTATCTCTACAAGGGGCTTAAGAAACCCCTTGTATTCTTCGGACTCAAAGGCAAGTATATCATTTATTCTGTTGGAGTAATAGGTGTTGGAGTTGTTGCTTCACTGATATTATCAAAATTCGGATTACTGGGTTCGCTACTCGGACTTGCAGTGACAGCAGGAGGTGTTTATCTCATTTTCAAAAGACAGGATAAGCACGGTCTTTATGCCAAGACCAAAAACTTCAATCAGATTTTAATTTTTCCTAAGAGGATAATCAACGCTAAGCTTTTAAAGCAAAACAAACCAGACGGTTTTGAAATCAACAATTAAATAAATCAATATGAAAACCAAGAAGCACGCATTTGACATCCCATTTATCGGGTTTGACTACGGGAAAGATTTCGGATGGGACTTTGATGTATTGTTTGGGCAGTACGGAAATCCAATTATTGGTATCCGTATCAAAAACGCTGTTGAGCAATATTCTGCTGATCCCGATAATTACCTGAATTTTCATACTGTTTTAAATCAAGTCGTATCCATTATTGGAGAGGGTAGGATTGTACAAAAGCTCGATATTTTTTCAAAGAAGAAATACACAGCAGAACATTCCAATCAATTCCTTCAGCAGAAATACTCAGAGCATTTTGATGGTAGACTTTTCAAAACGATTGAAACTGTACTTTTCTTCACAGATATTGTGGATGATAAGCTGAAAAAGAAAATGAAGCACTATCATTTCTCCGATAAAAGCTACAAAGAGCTTCGGGATAAATGCCAGAAGGTAATGATGCTTTTGAAACAGAATGATTGCGAACCGCAGCTTCTGTTTGAAAAGGATTTTGAATATTATATATCAGGTGTACTATCAATGCACTTGTCCGATGTTCCAAGTTTTGATAATATCAAGAGTACCAATGAATACTTACAGATTGGAAACCGATTTGTCAAAAATATTTCCTTTGTCGATGTTGAAAATATCGATTTGCCTTCTGAAATAGAACCATATTCTGTTCTTGGAGGAAACGGTGCAGCCTCTGAGACAGCTGTTGATAATTTTACATTCATCAATGAACTGGAAGATTATGAGACCATCATCTACAATCAGGTCATTACCATTCCTCTTCAAGCACAACAGCAGAGGGAGCTTGACAAGAAAAAGAAAAAGCACGAGGGAGCGGCTAATAATTCTCCATCCAATGCCATCATAGCTGAAGAAATCCAAACTCTTTTGCACAACATTGCAGTTGACGGGCAATTGGTTGTGAATGCTCATTTTTCATTACTATTTTCAGCCAGCACTCTCGAAAAAATGGAAGGGGTTCAGTCCCTGATTGAGAATAAGCTTTTCACGAAAGGAATCATCGTTTCCAAGAATGCCTACAATCAGCTGGAACTTTTCCGCTCCGCCATTCCAGGAAATGCCACTGAACTCAGAGAGTATGACCTTTTTATGACGACAAGCGAAGCGGCCTTGTGTTTTTTTTTTAAAGAGAGTTACCCCGTGAACGAAGAATCCAACTTTTATTTAAGGTTTACAGATCGGCAGGGTGTTCCGTTAAAGGTTGACCCTGCTGATTTACCGATGAAAATTGGACGGATTAATAACCGTAACAAGTTTGTTCTGGGGCCTAGCGGATCGGGAAAGAGCTTTCTGATGAATAATATTATTGAGCAATATCTCACTTATAATTATGATGTGGTCATCGTTGACACCGGAGATTCTTATTCGGGAACCTGTAAATATAAGGGAGGGCGCTACATTCAATACACGGAGGAAAAACCCATCACAATGAATCCTTTCCTGATGGATAAGAAAGAGTTCAATATTGAAAAAATAGAGTTTTTAACCAATCTTATCTTCCTGATCTGGCAAGGTCCAGATGCCTCAATGTCGTCAGCACAGAAATCAATTTTGGATAATGTGCTAATGTCTTATTACCATCAGTATTTCAACTCTGGAACTCAGTGGTATGACCGTAAAAGTTCTGAGGAATTGATTCTCTATCTTAATAAGTACAATTTTCACGAAGAGGATATTTATGCCCAGCAGGAAAATGAAAATAAAGGACAAAGAACATATTATGACATTTTAGAAATTGCATTCGATGCAAGTTCTGAAGAAATTAAAGATGCGGGGAGAAAACTGTTGAAATTCTATCATCCAGATAAGAATATCAATAACCCTGATTATGACAGCGAACAGTTTTATCAAATTTATGAGGCTTACGATACGCTTAATGATGAAGAAAGAAGACGGATTTATAATGAAACTCACTTGATTCTAATAAAGTCAAATGAGCTCATCAAGCAACCCGAAAAGGATGAAAACTGGAGTGAAACGTTCAGGAAAACTATCATTAAAAAAATTAAGGAACTCGAAGAAAAGCTGGAAGCAAAGGAGCTTTCATTTAATGGATTCTATGATTATTGCGATAAATTTCTGCCTTTGTATTTAAATAATAAAAAATACAGTATTACAGAAAGAGAATTCAATCTGAGAACTTTTCTGTTTGTTCTAAAGGACTTTTACAAAGGCGGACGTTATGGAACTACTTTGAATAATGAAGGAGACAATAGTCTCTTTGAGGAGTCATTTATTGTTTTTGAGATTGATAATGTAAAGGACAATCCCAAGCTTTTTCCAATTGTGACCCTGATCATTATGGATACGTTCATTCAGAAAATGCGACTGAGGAAAGACAGACGAAAGGCACTCATTATCGAAGAAGCCTGGAAGGCAATTGCCAGTAAGCTGATGGGAGGATATATTTTATATCTGTATAAAACAGTAAGGAAATTCTGGGGAGAAGCAGTGGTGGTAACACAGGAGCTGGATGATATCATCGGAAATGCAGTCGTAAACGTCAGCAAATCAGGGATTAACAATGATTTTAACGCAGTTTATAAGGAGAAGGAAAACAGTTTTATCAAGGCGGTTATTGATGAAGACAACAAAGGATTTTTAGGAAGCCGGATTCGGTTCAGATTACTCGAAGACATTTTTGTCGGCAATAAAAAAATTAGCAAAGGTTCAATTTTATATGGTCAGATCTCTGGATTTACAATGCAAAGAGTGGATCTGAAAATCATTTCAGTATTTGCTAAAGGGGAGATTTTACCTATCAACCTTTCTATCTATGATGTTGATGGGATGAAAGGTCTGTATGTTCCACAAAGTGTATTCAGAGATATGATTCGCGAGATGGGAAGCAATTCCGTTCAGGGAACCCAGATGGATATGGGAGGAGAAGGATTTTTTACAACCATCGGGTCCAAATTATTTACATCCACCTCCAAATCAATCGCTAATCTGATCAAAACCAATAAAGCCAATTTGAAGTACAATTCTTATGTATTTCTAATTGACGAAAAACAGCTGAAAGAATCTCAAACCCAATCAAAACCATAATAAAATGAAATCAATTTTATATACACTTTTACTATTTGCTATAACTGTTAATGCACAGACCGCAACCAAAGAACAGATTATCTCTGAGTTACCAGAAATCGAAATTACAGAAGGGATAAATCTGCATATTATCTCGCCAGAGCCCATTCAATATGTTGATTTATCAACCGCACAATTGACAGGTGATTTACCAACAACCAATATTGCAAGGATTAAGATTACCGATGAGCAAAAATCTGATGAGAAAGTAAAGAAAGTGAATCACAGTGCATTTCTTGATCGAGATAAAATCGGAATTATTACTGTTATGGGACAATCTTTCATTGCTCAATACAAAGCAGTTTACAGAAATTCAGAAAACTTGAATACCGTTACAAATATTCATATTCAAGCCGAAGCAATGCAGCCTATTGAATTTGACAAAATGATATTTTCCAATCTGGAACTGCGAAAATTTGCAGTGGATATCATTCAAAAGAAATCTGAAAACAATCCGATCAGACAAGAGAAAGATTTTAATCTAAGCTTTCAGCTCAATAATGTTTATGTCATCAGCGATTACATCTTTCTGGATATGACCTTTAAAAATAACTCTAACTTGAGCTATGATATTGAGGCTTTGAAATTTTCAATTGAGGACAAAAAAATTCATAAAGCTACCAATAATCAAAGTATTGAGATGATGCCACTTTTTCAGCTGAATCCTCAAAAGCATTTTAAAAAGAACTTCCGAAATATTTATGTTTTCAAAAAATTTACGTATCCGAATTCCAAGGTTATGATGATAAGATTGATTGAGGAACAGCTTTCCGGAAGAACCATTGAAATGAAAGTCAATTATTCAGACATCCTTAAAGCAGATACATTCTAGCGAAAGTGTTACTTCCATTTAATCATTCTCGAAATATTAAATTTTAACAAGAAAATGCAAGAGCAACAACATCAAATAAAGATTTATGGCTTTCTACAGAAAGTTGTTTATGCTGTCGTGGCATTGGATTGCGCTTCATTGTTCTATCTGAATGCTGACGTTCCAGTAATCTCGAACTTATTGAAGAATTTTTCAAAAATGAGTTTCATTTATCCACCGATAAATGCAAAGATTGCAACGGTCATTCTTATAGGGCTTGTTGCCATTGGAACAAAGGCAAAGAAAAAGAGAGACCTTAATATTGCCACTGAAATCATTGTTCCGATGGTGCTTGGATTAGCAATGATTTTCTCGTCATTGAGTTGGCAAGAAGAAGCTGGAAGCAGCACATTACCAAAAATATTTCCGGGACTTAATCTTTACCAGGTCATCTATGCTGTCCTTTCTTTTTTAGGAGCAGTCATTCTTCAGATGGGAGCAGACAGTATTTCAAAGTTGATGCAGCAGAAGATGGGAAAAGACCGATGGAATGTGGAAGAGGAATCTTTTAATCAAAATAAAAAGCTAGTCAATACGGAAACCTCTATTAATATTCCTTACAGATTTCGATATAATAACAAAACCTATAATGGCTATATTAACATAGACCCTTTTCGAGGTACAATTGTAATCGGAGTACCGGGAAGCGGAAAGTCATTTGGTATAATTAATCCTTCAATACGTCAAATGATTGCTAAAGGTTTCTGTCTTTGTATTTACGATTTTAAATTTCCAGATTTAGCTCAAATTGCTTACTACCATTATTTGCTGAAAAAGAGTAAAGACTCCGGATACAATTATAGTTTTCACGTCATTAATCTGAACGAAGTTGAAAAGTCTAAAAGAGTCAATGCATTTCATAAAAAATATATTCAAACATTAGCGGAAGCTCAGGAAATGGCAGAATCAATGGTGTCATCATTACAAAAGGGCGGAGCAAGTTCTGGAGGTGGTTCAGAAGCTTTTTTTACACAATCAGCTATCAACTTTCTGTCATCCTGTATCTACTTTTTTGCCACGTTCGAGAATGGGAAATATTCGGATCTGCCACATATCTTATCTTTTATGAACCGTAGTTATAAAGAGATTTTTGATACTCTTTTTACGAACGAAGAGATTTTTTCTTTGCTTTCTCCATTCAAAACGGCTTATGACAATAAAGCTTTCGATCAGTTGGAAGGACAGATTGGGACATTGAAAATATTTCTTTCCCGCTTGGCAACTAAGGAAAGTTTCTGGGTGTTCTCAGGAGATGAAGTAGAATTGAAAATAACTGATAAACAAAATCCCTCAATTATGATTTTGGCATCAGATCCTGCAACGCAGGATATCAATTCAGCTTTGTATTCTTCAATCCTTAATAGGACTTTACGTCTGATCAATTCTAAACATAATTTACCTGGAGGAGTTATAGCTGATGAATTTCCGACAATCTATATTCATAAAATTGACAATATCGTTGCAACGGCACGAAGTAACAAAGTTGCTGTTGTATTAGGACTTCAGGAAATTCCACAGCTTCGTCAATTTTATAAAAAAGAGGTTGCAGATACCATTTCTGCAATTGTCGGAAACATACTTTCCGGTTCTGCAAGAGATAAGAATACATTGGAATGGCTTGAAAAATTATTCGGAAAAATTAAGCAGAAATCTTATTCCCAATCTATCTCTCAACAAGGAACAACGACCAGCATTAATGAGAAAATGGACTTTATGATTCCTGCGGGAAAAATTGCAGCCTTGAAAACTGGAGAGATGGTGGGAATGATAGCGCAAGGCAATGATAACACGACTGAAGAATATAAGACCTCTGCCATAAGAGGAAAAATAAATCTGGATATGAAAGCCATTATGGAAGAAGAACAAAATTACCCAACAATGCCAAATTACTATTCATTCGTGGATAAGAAAGGTATCAACCGTAAAGAGGAAGTTCTGATGACCAATTTCAGAAAAATCAATAAAGAAGTGGAGCTCATAGTCAAGGAAAATATCAAAGAATAAAATTATGAAATCAATCGAAAAATACTTGATGATAGGAATGGTATCCGTAAGATGTATGAGATTTCAGATGAAGGAAATATAGACTTGACTGAATATCTTAAAAACAAAATAAATCATCAGAATAAAAATAGTACTTTAGTTGAATCCAAAAATTCAGACAATGCAAACCTTAATGTTAGATCAGAAAGAATATCCAACACTCATTACCTGGGATCCGAAATTTCTGGACGAGATTCTGGTAGAACTTTGCAAAACAGCCAATCCAAGCAAAACAGAGATTACACTGGAGGAAAAACTGTCGGCAGCGCAAATGCTGGAAATGGATTTACAGGCTCAGAGTGGAGCGATTCAGGAAACGGAACAGGAAGATCTATTGACGGAACACAACCGCAAAATGTTGAAAAAAATGAAGACAAGCAAAAACGTTTGGGCAGAATCATATCCGGGAGAACTATATCCCTCGGAGACGAAGGAGAATTAGACAATTCTAAATATAATGAGGAATTAGAATTTCTCATTTCAAGATACAAAGGTCAAAAACTGACCAATGACCAAGTTGAAGAAGTGGTTTCTGCAGCTTGTTTTGTTTCTAAAGATAATAAAGTTATTATTCATCCGGCTGTGGACGTCACTGATGAATTAAAAAACATCTGTAATCAATATAAAAGCGGTGGTACTGCAAAAGAAGGTCGAGGAATTTTAGATGAGTACTACACGGATTCTAAGATTGTTGATACTATTCGCAGCCTAATCAAAGACCATTTCAAAAATCAAAAAGAAATTTCAGTTTTAGAACCTAGTATTGGAACTGGAAATTTTCTGTATGCTGTAAAAGACCTGGGCTTAAAAATCAATATTTCTGCTTTTGAGATTAATGAATCAACCGCTAAAATTTCTAAGATCCTTCATCCGGAAGCTGATGTAAACCTACGTTCATTTGAAACTGAATTTATTGACGAAAAAGGTTTTAAGCGAGAATCGAAAGAATTCGCTGAAAAGTATGATTTGGTAATTGGGAATCCTCCGTACGGAGAACACCGAGGTTTATACAAAGGGCTGGGAGAAGAACCCAAAATAAGCAAATACGAAGATTATTTTGTAAAGCGTTCTTTAGACTCATTAAAACCGAATGGAGTTTTGGCAATGGTGCTTCCTTCTGGTTGGCTCAATCGACAAAAGAAATTAGAGAATGCAGAATTTTCCAGTGCTTATCGTTTACCAACAGGTGCTTTCGCAGGAACGCAGATTGGAACCGATATCGTCATTCTGAAAAAAAGTTCACAAAAAATCACACAAGATGTTTCTGATTATTTCGAGAATAACCCTGAAAATATTCTGGGGGAAATTCGAGAGAAAAGTAATCGTTTTGGACGAATGGAAAATTATGTCCACGGTACTTTGGATGAAGCATTAGCCAGAATAGAACAACTCAGAACTAAAAAGCAAAACGAGCGCATTGGTAATTTGTTCGAAGATTTATTTTTCGATAATACGGAAACAGAAGTAAAAGAGGAAATTGCGATTAAAAAAGAGGTTTCAGTTCAAACTCCAGCTGAAAAGTATCTTTTCGAAGCTAAAGAAAAAATAGATGAAGTTCTTTCAACCTTTCAAGAAATTAAATTTAAATCCCCTGCTATTGTAAAAGAAATTGAGAAATATTTCGAGTTAAAAGAGCAAATCGATAAAGATATAAAATCATTTTCTGCAGAAATGCTAAAGGAGATTTGTGATAAATCTGAAAAGCTTATCCAATCCCAGAAGAAACTTGAATCCGAGTACAGAATTCAGACAAAACCTGAGATAAAAAAAGGTGTTTTAAAATATCTTTTTTCAAAGTCAGACGAAATTGTCAACACTTCATTACAAAACAGCTCAGATATTTCAGCAGAGCAAATCGCTGCTTTTCGTGATACAGATTATGATGGGACGTTGAATAATAGAGGTGAACACTATCAATTTGCCAATTTTATTGATGGGAAATGGGTGCACGATTTTTATTATGCTGAAGGAAATATCTATTCCAAGCTTGAACATTTGGAAAAAGACTTTGCAGATAAATATGCCATCGGTGGAACTGAAAACCAATATGAGAAGCAAAAGGAATTGCTCTTGAGTGTTCTTCCGACTCCCAAGTCTTTGGATGATATTTCTATCAGCCCTAATCACGAATTTGTACACCAATTTGCATTGGGACAAGTAGAGAAAGAAAAATATAATCATTCTACAAAGCAGGTTGAAACAGTTGTTTTTGATTATAATCTTGCAGAGAAGTTCAAAGATTTTGTTGGTAATTTATCCAGCGAAGCTTTTGCAGGTTCTTCAGCCTGGGAAGTTCGAAGTTACGTAGATAACGAAACGGTTACAGGGAGTGATAAAGAAAGGAATGCATTAGTCCGTGAAAGAAGGAAGGCTGCTGCCAATGACCTTTTTGAAAAGTTCATTCGTGAAGAACTATCAGACGAATTAAGAGAGCGTTTTATAAAAGAATTCAACAGAAATTATAATAATATCTACGTTCCGGACTATTCCAGATTTCCTCTATTTTCAAAAATTCATCTCAATTTTAAAAGGAGAGAACTTAGCCTTACCGAAGTACAAAAAGCAGGAATCGGAAGGCTGACGACAAAAGGAGTTGGCTTATTGGCACACGAAGTGGGTTTCGGAAAAACACTTTCCGGAATATTTTCTATGCACGAAGCGATGGAGCGTGGAAATTCTAAAAGGCCATTGATTGTAGTACCCAATGACAGTATTTTAAAACAATGGGTCGAAACAATATTTGAAACAATTCCGAACGCAAAAGTAAATGTCTTGGGAAATCTAGGAAAGGATTATGACCTTTCCCGATTTGATAACAGAGATGGTGAAATCACAATTGTTACTTATGAGGGTTTTAATAATATCGGTTTCTCCGAAAATATTACCCAAGATTTGGCTTCAAAGTTTTCTTACATTTCAGAGAGTGAATTGCGTAGTGTTAATTCCATCAGCGAAAGAGATTTTCAAAAAGAATTAGAAAAAGAAAAAGAGCTGCAGGGAAAAATGAAGCGTGGCAAAATCTATGACTGGGAGGATTTTGGTTTTGATCATTTTACTTTTGATGAAGTTCATAATGCAAATCACATTGTTGGAAAGGTAAGAATTGAGGATCGAAGATTTGCTTCTGATTTTAGAAGTCAAAATCAACAGACTTCCAGATTAGGAATTAATACCTGGATGGCATCTCAATATATTCAGGATAAATATGATGGTAGAAATGTTACGCTTCTTTCAGCAACACCTTTTACCAATAAACCTCTGGAGTATTATTCGATATTATCCTTAATTGCGAATAAGCGTCTTGAAGAATCAGGGTACTTCAATGTCAATACCTTTTTTGAAACCTTTATGGAGGCAGATAATGATATGGAAATTGATGCGAAAGGAGATGTAAAGTTCAAGGCTAATGTTCGGAGGTTTAAAAATAATTCTTTGTTTCAACAGCTCCTATCTGAGTTTATTGATATTAAAGGAGAAGAAGATAATCCTGAATTAATCCGTCCAACCAAGATTAATAAAGAATATAAAATTGAGCAGAATGACTTAACTAAGGAACAATATGATTTGCTCACAGAGAATTTCGACGATTCTCAAAAGGGAGCAATTCTTACTCATATTCTCAATGCTCGACTTATCGCTATTTCTCCTTATCTGTCTCCTTATTATGACGGAGAATTCCCTTCAGTAAAAGAATTTATTGAGAATTCCCCTAAGCTGATAGAGACGATGAAACTGATACAACAAAATAAGAAAGATATGCCTGATTTTGGTCAAATCATATATTCAGAATTAGCAGTTTCAGAATTTCCGAAAATAAAAGATTATCTCATTACGGAAGTTGGTTATAAACCTGAAGAAATTGGCGTCATTACAGGGGCAACAAGCAAACCGAACAGACTGAAAATTCAGGATGATTTTAATTCCGGGAAAGTCAAAATTATTCTCGGCAGCGAAGGTATTCAGGAGGGGATGAATCTTTAGCAAAATACCACGGATTTATATATGCTTTCCCTTCCTTATAATTTTACCACTCTACGACAGGTCGAAGGCCGTGCCTGGAGACAGGGAAACAGGCACGAAAATGTGAGGGTCAATTTTATGCTTACCAATGATAGCATCGATGTGTTTATGCTTCAGAAGCTTCAATCAAAACAAGCAAGATATTTGGAAGCAATGAAAAAAGGAGCCAATGTTTTGGATATTTCTGATATCAGTACACAGGAACTTAAAACATCCATCATAACCAATCCTGAAACAAGAGCAAATATTGAAATTGAACTGCTAAAAAGAAAGATTGAAAGTGAGAAAAATAAGCACCTGGCTGATAGTGCATTTGTTCTGCGGAAATATGAGAATTTTTTAAAAGTACAGGAGATGGTTACTAAAGCTCAACATTCTTATAACAGGATTTTGGGATATTCAAATGATGAAGGTGAAAATTCGGGATATTGGAAAAACCAACTTTTTTCTTACCAGAAAACTATTGACTTGGCTAAAGCTGAAGTTCAGAAAACTATCGAATACTTAGCTGAAAAAGGTGTGAATGTTTCAGAAATAGAATTTCAAACTATGACCACCAATGACAGGATTGATGAACTAGACAAAAAGTTGGAAGAGCTCCCAGCTATTAAGACACAGCTGATTACTAAGTACAAAATTGAAAAGGAGAAAAGACAAGAACTGAGTCAAAATAGAGATAATGTAAAGGAGAGGATGGATGAAAATTTTAAGCTCTTTGCACATAAAAATAGAAAACTTAATAATGATGCTTCAATCGACATCAAAGTTGTTGCTAGGCAAACAGCAGATAGTGAAATAGGAGATCAACCTATAAATGTTTTACGAAAGAGATAGAAGAGACATCACATGAAAATCAAATCAATATTGTCGAAGAATTCTTTTTTATACCAGACAAATCTTAAATAGCCCTTACTCACTTGTAGAGGGCTTTTTTCTGCGAATTAATTACGAATTTTATTCAAACTTCAAGATAGAGGATGAAATTATATCTCCTCGGTATTCAAATTTTTTAAATGTCCAAAGCAAAAAAAAATAAACGGCCGTCTGCCAATGCTTCAAATTTATTTGAGGTAGAGTCGATTATTAATTTTAAAGAAATGCCTTTGGAGGTTGCTATTAAAATGCTCAAAGCTTCAGAAATTTTTGTTTCGGAGGAAGAAGCTTCCGAGATATTATCACTTTTACATACTCTTGCTAAAGTTACGATCAAAGAGTTTCTTTTAAATAACGATTAATTTCTTATTTTAGTGATTCATAATTACTTAGTTTAACAACTTTGTAAGTTTTATATTATGCTTTATTTCCAATTTAAATTAAATGAATATGAAAATTGCTGATTTATATATACGTGTATCAACAGACGAACAAGCTGATAAAGGATATTCTCAGCGTGATCAAGAGGAAAGATTGAGAAAACATTGTAGTTCTTTGAATATAGCTATAGGTAATGTAATTTATGAAGATCACTCAGCTAAAACATTTGAAAGACCTGAATGGAAAAAGTATATGTATGGATTTAGAAGGTTAAGGAACATTAAAGAAGGAAGACTGTTATTATTCACAAAGTGGGATCGTTTCAGTCGTAATACGAGTGAAGCCTATCAGATGATTTCCAATTTAAACAAGCTAAATATTACTCCACAAGCTATTGAACAACCGCTTGATCTGAGAGTGCCGGAAAATAAACTTTTGCTTGCGATTTATTTGTCTACTCCCGAAGTGGAAAATGATCGTAGGGCAATGAATGTGACTTATGGAATGAGAAGAGCTATCAGAGAAGGGCGGATGATGGGAATAGCTCCGTATGGATATATTAATAGAAGTAAAGAGGACGGGAGAAAATATGTTGCAGTCAAAGAACCTGAAGCATCAAATATAATTTGGGCTTTTAAACAGGTAGCCAAAGGACATCTTCCTACTGCTGTGGTTCTTAAAGAAATGAATAAACGTGAAGGAAGGAAACTTACAAAAAATTCGTTTATGGAAGCTTTAAGAAATATAGTATATACAGGCAAACTTTTGTTAAAAGCTTATAATGATGAAGAAGAGAGAATAATTGAGGGAAAGCACGATGCTTTAATCTCAGAGGATTTATTCTTGAAGGTACAAAGCATTCTATTTAGAAAAAGTAATCAAGATGACTTTTTACCTGCTGGTCGTATAATAAATGAGGAACGCTATCCTTTGAGAGGACTTTTACTATGTCCAAAGTGTAATAAAAACTTGACAGCCAGCAGTGCAAAGGGAAGAAGTAAACATTATTATTACTACCATTGTACAGTTGATTGTGGTTTTAGACACAATTCTGAAATTGTCAATGATTTATTTGTGGAAGAACTTTCAAAATTCACCTTTAACAATGGTGCAGCAAAAATATTGAAAGCAATATTTGTTCAAAATTTTGCAGTTGCGTCAAATAGCGTTGGTGATGAACGCAAAGTACTTCAAAATAAGCTTACTGGAATAGAGCAAAGAATTGAAAAAGCACGAGATATGTTCATTGAAGATAAATTAGATGAAGAAGATTTTAGAAGCATAAAAAATAAATACAAAATTGAAATAGAAAATCTGAAGGTTAAGTTAAATGCTTTAAAGAGTTCAGCTGAAAATAATAATTTTGAACAAAGGATAAATAAAGCACTTGATTCCATTATAAATATTTCTGAAAGATATAAAAATGCGAACACAATGGATAAAAGGGCTATTGTTGGTTTGATATATCCTGAAAAGTTAATCTTTGATGGAGAGAATTTTCAAACCACAAAAATCAATAGTTTTGCTAATAGTATCTTTTTGATTAAGAAGGAGTTAGGGAATAAAAAAAACCGACAAAGAAGTGAATTATCTTCTAATGTCGGTCTTGTGACCTCGACAGGATTCAAACCTGTAACCTTCTGAGCCGTAATCAGATGCGCTATTCAGTTGCGCCACGAGGCCGATGTTTAAAGGTTTGCAAATATAATACTTTTTTAGTTTCTTTGAAACATGAAAGCAAAATTTTTACTGGTAATCACGTTTTTTCTTCTAATCAACTGTAAAAGAGAACAAAAAAATTCGTTTTCTGAATGGGAAAAAATATCAGAAAGGGTGCAATTTAAAACCAATGATGGTAAAATTGATCTTAAATCGGGAAATTTTACTTATCAATTCGACAAAAACAAAGTTCCGTTTCAAAAAATTATACTTTTAAATGCAAGTTTAATGGGCTATGTAACCGAGTTAGAAGCAGAAAATCTAGTGGTAGGAATTGCAAGCCCTGAATACATTTATTCTGAAAAAATTCAGAGTTTGCTGGCATCAGGGAAAATTCAGAATGTAGGAAATGAACAGAAATATGATGTCGAAAAAATAATTTCAATGAAACCGGATGCTATTTTCACCAATTACATTGCAAGCTTCGACAATACTTATCAACTTTTGAAAAACAACAATATTCAGGTGATATTTTTGGATGAATATTTAGAGCAAAGTCCAATGGTGAAAACTTCTTACATTAAGCTTTTCGGAAAACTTTTAGGCAAAGAAAAAGAAGCAGATTCAAAATTTAATGAAATTCAGAAAAATTATAATGATTTAAAAGAACTCGCTTTAAAATCCAACAAAAAACCAAATGTTTTAGCCAACGAAATGTACGGTGATTTTTGGTATATGCCCGGTGGAAAAACGTTTACGGCAAATTATATTTCAGACGCCAATGCTCATTACATTTTAAAAGATAATAAAGAAGAAAAAGCTGTTACGATGAGCTTTGAGGAGGTCTATTCGAAATCAAAAAATATTCAGTTTTGGGTAAATGCCGGAAATCATCTTTCAAAGAAAGAAATGTTGAGCATCAATCCTTTTTATAGAAAGCTTGAGGTATTTAATAAAGGGAAGATTTATGGAGTTTCGGGTAGGGAAAAACAAAAAGCCAACGATTTTTTTGAAAGTGGAGTAGTTCGTTCGGATTTGGTTTTAAAAGATTATATCAAAATCTTTCATCCTGAACTTTTGCCCGATTATCAGTTAACTTATATGAAAGAATTAAGGTAAGTTCCGTTATTTTTATATTTTTGCACTAACTTTTTTAGCGTATGTGGAAGAAAATTAAACAGCTTATTTTTATTGTTCTCATTCTGAATGTCGTTTTTATCATTTGGGGAAGGTTTTTCAATCCACCCATCACGATTACGCAGATTGGTGGTCTTTTTGAATACGGAAAATTGCACCGGGATTATATTTCTTACGATGAAATGGGATCTAATGTAAAAAAAGCTGTTATTGCTTCAGAAGACCAAAAATTTTTCAATCACAATGGTTTTGATTATACAGCAATCGAAAAAGCCATGAAAAATAACGAAAAAGGTAAAAAACTGAGAGGAGGAAGTACAATATCACAGCAAACCGCAAAGAATATTTTTCTTTGGCAGGGCAGAAGCTGGATCAGAAAGGGGCTTGAAGCGGTTTATACTTTTATCATAGAAAAAGTTTGGTCAAAAGATATTATTCTTGAAAGATATCTGAATTCTATTGAAATGGGACAGGGCGTTTTCGGTGTTGAAGCGGCATCTAAATATTATTTCGGGAAGTCTTCAAAAGATCTTACCACTTCAGAAGCGGCTTGGATTGCTGCTGTTTTACCCAACCCTAAGAAGTATGATCCCAAAAATCCTTCTGCATATCTTAGAAAGAAACACAACTGGATTATGAGACAGATGAGGAATGTGAGTTTGAAATAGTATCTTTGCACTCATGAAACTGCTGAGTTCAAATACAAAAAATTTTGAAGCTGTTCTTAAAAAATATTTTTCCTTTAAGAATGAAACGGCTTCGCTGGAACCTTTGGCGGAGTTTTTTGAGGCTATAAAAAAGACAGATTTCAAAGAAGTTCTTAGTTTTTTCACCACACATCAGAATTTTTCAGAGAATTTCAGACACTATATCTACAATGTTTTTCAGGGAAGACCCTTCAATCTTTCTTTAACGGAAGCCAATATTCTTTCCGAAAATGCCTTCTTTCCTGAGCTTAAAAAAAGAATCTTAAATAAAGTTTTGCCGCCCGTAGAAAACGAAAATACGGTTTGGTATCTAATCGACAACGTCAGTTTAAGCCCGAAAAAAGACCTTGAGTATCTTCATAATCTTCCCGAAGAAGAAGTGAATGATTTGATGCGGATTTTAGGAATTTCAGATTTTATTCTGAAACCGAATGTGAAAAGCGAACTGATATTTTCAATGAACATCCTTTCATGGCGCGTTACCGGAATGGCTCTTGAAGTTGATGTCGTAAGAATGGCTCCCGAATACAGAAATTTCGACAATCCTTTTCTGGCTTTACAAAACGAACTGGAAGCTTTGGCTGAAGAATTTAAAGTTAACCCTGAAATTCAGCTTAACTCTAAAGACAGCCGATATAAGCAGATTAAAATTTATGCGGAACAATGTCAGGATTTTGTAAATATTGCTTTTAAAAATTCGTCAAAATATGGTATTTCAGGTAAAATTAATCAGTCTCTTCTGAAAATCCGCCAACAGACACAAAGAATTTCAGAAATCATCAATCTTTTGATCATTGATCAGACTGATGATGTTATTGTAAAGTCTAAACAGTTGATCTTTAATATTCTGAGTTATAAATCTCATAAAAACAATATTTCTGATCTTATCAATGACAGCACACGATTAATTTCTCATTTAATTACAAACCATACCGCAGAAACCGGAAGTCATTATATTACTTCAAACCGTAAACAGTACATGAAGATGTTCTATAAAGCAAGCGGTGGCGGAATTATTGTCGGTGCATTGTGTATTTTGAAAATGTTGTATGGTTTTATGCCCGGAAGCGACTTTTTTCACGCGTTTTTGTACTCGATTAATTATGCGATGGGATTTGTAATGATTTATCTGATGGGATTTACGCTCGCAACAAAACAGCCTGCAATGACGGCTGCAACAATGACCAAAGTTTTATCTGAACAGGAAAATATAAAAAATAATTATACCGAATTTGCCGATCTGGTTTCAAAATTATTTCGAAGTCAGTTTATTGCTTTCGTGGGAAATGTACTTCTTTCGTTTCCGATTGCGATGCTGATTATGTACGGCCTTGATGTTTTCTTTTCACAGAATTTAGCGGTTGAAAAATCAGACAAGTTACTGAAAGATCTCGATCCCTTTAAATCTAAAGCGATCCTTCATGCCTGTATTGCAGGGTTTTATCTTTTTATTTCAGGAATTATTTCAGGAAATATTGGCAATAACTCTGTATTTTATCAGATTCCGGATAGAATCGCAAAAAATCTTCCTATAAAAAGGCTGTTTGGAGCCCGTTTTGCAAAAAATCTCTCAAAATATTATGCTAAAAACTGGGCCGGAATTATTTCTAATTTCTGGTTTGGTGTTTTTCTTGGAGCCACTGCGCCTGTTGGTTTATTTTTCGGTTTAGATTTGGACATTCGTCATATTACTTTTGCTGCCGGAAATTTTGCAATTGGTCTTTATGGAAAAGATTTTGTCGTTGATTCATCTGTTTTCTGGACTGCTTTTTTTACTGTATTCTTGATAGGATTCTTCAACTTTCTGGTGAGCTTCAGCTTGTCGATGTTTTTGGCATTCCGTTCGAGAAAGATGAACTTTGGTGAAGTAAGAGAGATTTACAGAGAGATTTTCAGATATTTTTTAAGAAATCCAATGAAGTTTTTCTTTCCGCTACGATCCAATTTTGATCTGAAATCGAGCACGCTGGTTCAGAATTCAATTCCTACAAAATCTGAAGATCATTAAATTTTTCTTCACCAAATTTCTCCTGAAACTTTTTTAGATAAAAGCTTTTTCGCATTTTAAAATCGTTTTTAAGCAAGGGTGAATTGATTCTGATCTGAATAATTTTATCATCCAGATTTACACTCACAACCTCCTGAAAAAGGCTTTCATCAAGATAATCTTCCAGAAAATCTTTAATTTCAAAAGCAATCAGCTTATCTTCAAAACCATGAATTCTGGCAAAAGATTTTACCAGTTCTGAAGATTGAAATTCTCGTTTTTTGTTTCTTTTCATAGGAGATACGGGTTTCGTGATTCGTTGATCCGAGTTTTTTATTAGTTAAGAGTTTTACAATTTATTTTCGTTCCAGTTTTCTTTAACCCATTTTTTATAATTATTAATTTTTCCACCTAAAAAATCGTATTGCTGTTTTAATATTTCAAATTCTGCTGAAAATTCAGGGTATAAAATTATTATTTTTTCTAAATGATTAATTGTTTCATCGTTACTTGCGTGGCTGAAAACAAGAAATCTGTAATATTCATTTTTATAAACCGAAAGCCCATAACCCTCAACAATGTTAGTAATAACTGAATCCGAAGACCTTCTTAGCTGGCTTCCCAATTCGTACAGTTCATATTTGGGAAGGAGAAAAGAAGCTTTATGAACTTTTGGAAACAATTCAAAAGCAATTTTGTAAATATCTAAATTTCGATAACTCATTTTATTTGTGTTTTAATTAAATTATTAAGTCAGAAGTATCAAAATATAGTTTTGCAAACCCATAACTACTAATTCCAATCCTAAATCTCGAAACTCACATCTGGTATCAGACTTCAAAAATAACACTTTCCTCATTAATTCTTTTCACCACATTTTCCGTACGTTCTCTATGCGTATCCGTAATAAAAATCTGCCCGAAATTTTCCTGATTCACCAGTTCTATCAATTGAGAAACTCGTGAATCATCCAATTTATCGAAAATGTCATCTAAAAGAAGAATAGGGGTTTTACCGGTTAATTCTTTTATAAGGCTCATTTGAGCAAGCTTTAATGAAATTAAAAACGATTTTTGCTGCCCCTGCGAACCAATTTTTTTAATGAGAACAGCATCCATTTCAAAAAGAAGATCATCCTTGTGGATTCCTTTCGAAGTGTAAGTGAGCATTCGATCTCTTTCCAGGCTTTCAGACAAAAGGTTTTCGAAAGAATCAGTAAGCAAATGTGATTCATAAATTACCGAAACACTTTCTTTACCACCAGAAATGATCTGATAAAAATTCTGAACAATAGGGTTCAGTTTTGCAACAAATTCCTGTCTTTTTTCAAAGATTTTAGTTCCGGATTTGGTGATCGGATCATCATAAATTTCTAAAGAATCTTTGTCCCAAACTCTGTTTTTGGCAAAATATTTCAATAAAGCATTGCGCTGCTGAATCGTTTTCTGATATTGTATTAAATCAAATAGATAGGAAGAATCTGTCTGCGAAATCATCGAATCTAAAAACTTTCTGCGACTCTCCCCAGAATCCGAAATCAGGTTAGAATCGTATGGAGAAATCATCACACTCGGTAAATAGCCTATGTGATCTGCCATTCTATCGTAGCTTTTATCGTTTTTCTTTATCGTTTTTTTAGATTCTTTGGGTTGAAGAATTTTAATAATATCTTCGGAATCTTCATTTTGAACTTCAGCTTCTATGGTAAAAAAATCTTCATCTTGCAGGATATTGTTCACGTCACTATTGCCGAGAAAACTTTTCCCGACAGAAAGATAGTGCAGGGCATCCAGAATATTGGTTTTTCCGACACCGTTATTGCCAACAAAACAGTTGATTTGTGGCGAAAATTCAAATATCTTTTCTGAATGATTTTTGAAATTGTATAAAGAAAGCTTCTTAATAATCATTTGTCAAAAATACTTCATTATTAGTGAAAATAAAAAAGGTAATGCCGAACAGGATTCCACCCAAAAAGAAAAGTAAGAATCTTTGTTTGAATTTTCAGAAAAATAGATCAATATAAAGGTTAAGATTGAGGTTAAGAAAAAGCTCAACGCAAATTCATATTTTAAGTAAAAAACAGATAAAATAAATGCCATAAACACCAGTAAATAAGCAATATATTTCGTGTTTTGCACTCCGATTATTTTAGGGAAAGTTTCTACGGTGTCATTTTTCATATCGCGAATATCGAAAGGTAAAACTAGAGCCGTGATAAACAGAAAGCTGATGAGAAAAATGGGTAAATCAAACTCAGGTAAAGTAAGCCAACAATTCATTAAAGCCCAGACCAAACCTACATAAAATACTTTCAGCAATGGTATTTTCCGGATATAAGTTTCGAGGAAAAAGCTGTTGTAAAGAAGACCCAACACAACAATGATGAACCATTTTAAAAGACGTATTTCATTATGATTAAAGATGATCAAAGCTGCCGAAATAAGTCCTGCAAAGAAATTCAGAATCAGGATTTTATAAAAATGCTTCGTTTTTTGGTATTTGGTATAAAGATAACCGCTGAAATAGGTGATGAATAAAAGCAACACGGTCGGAAAACGGAATGTGTTTTGCTCAAGCATGAAAAATACTGCGAAAAGAGTTCCCATTAAGGATACGTAAACTTGGCTGTCTATGACAGATTTTTTCAGTACTTTTAAACAATTCATTTATCAAAAATAACACTTATGCAAAGATTTTCCAAGGTTTTGTTCCTGATCCTTATTTCACTGAGTTTTTCAAATGTTTCTGCCCAGAATAATTATGATGCTCAATGGAAAAAAATAGAAGAGAATTCCAGAAAAGGATCGTATAAATCTAATCTTCCTGTTGTTTTAGAAATTCAAAAACAAGCTATGAAAGAAAATAATGGGGTGCAACTGATCCGTTCACTAAGAGCTGAGTTCAGTCTAATCAATCAGACGACAGATGACGAAAAAAATGATACTGTATCAAAGTTTTTTGCAAAACTAACTTCGACAGGAAAAGATCTGAAAAATGATGATCAGCTGATGTATAAAGCTTTACTCTCGGGTTTTCTGATGGATTATTATAATGAAAATTCCTGGAAAATCAATGGAAGAACCAACATCAATTCGCAGGATCTCACTCAGATTGAAACATGGAGTAAGCTCGATTTTAAAAACTATTTAAACCAAAATTTTAAAGATCTTGATCAGCAAAGCCAGGCAATGAAAAAAGTTTCTCTTGCGAAGTATCGAGACATCTTTTTGAATACAGAAAACATCAGTTATTTCCCGACATTATTCGATTGGTATTCTCTTAAAAAAGTGAATTTCCTCTCAGATAATGGTCTTTTTACAAAGAATGAGCTTAACGAAAACAGAAAAACAATTGATGCGATTTTTGATGAACTGATTGCTCAGAATACCGGAAATTCAAAGCTTTATTTTATGCATCAGAAGGTGGTGGAAAACTGTATTTTCAGCTCTTGCAAAGACAAATTAGCACAGCTTCAGAATCTGATGAAAACAAATGTAGAGGGAGATTACAAAGTTCTGATCGCTGAAGAGATGATGAATGAATTGGTTTTAAAAAATAAAGAAAAAGAAGCCATTCAGATCGGAAATTCCATTAAAAACCAATATCCGAAATCTGCTTTTATCAATAATATTAAAAATAAAGAAAATCAGATCACAAATCCTTCTCTGAATATTAAATATGAAGAGCAGACGCAACCCAATTTACCGATTCATCTCGTTGCTGAATTTAAAAACGTAAATGAATTTTCGCTGAACATCTATGAAGTTAAAGATAACTTTTTAGCGTTCATGCAATATTCAAAAAATCATTACAATAATTCTTTTTCTAAGGTTAAAAAGACGTTGGTACGAAAAGATGTTTTTCAGCTGAATGATCCGAAAGATTATCAGGTTCACAAAACGTCATTGGAGCTAAAGTCACTTCCTTCGGGAATTTATGTTGCAGAATACCAGGTTTCGGGTATGAAAAATGAAGAACAGAATTTTTATTTTTTAGTTTCGAATCATAAAATTATCTATCACAGCAAAAGTGGTAATCAGCTTTTAAATGAACTAAAACTGGTTAATTCTGAAAACGGAAAACCTGCTTTAAATGAGAATCTTACTTTTTACGAATTCGTCCAAAATAAAACTTTGAATAAAGTTGAAGGAAAAACCAATGATAAAGGAATTTTTAAATTTCCGGCGACAGAAAGTAAAGAATATTACAGAACGATCTTAATTCAGCAGCCAAAAACAAATGATTTCCAGATGATGCAGTTGTATGGCTACAATAATCGTGAAGAATACAATCCGAATAAACAAACACAGAACAAGGCTCAGATTTTCACAGACAGAGCAATTTACAGACCCGAACAAACTGTGTACTTTAAGGTAATCAATACAAGGATTGAGAAAGAAATAGAAGCTGTAATGTCTGGTTTAAAGCAAAATATCACTTTGAAAGATGCCAATAATCAGGAAGTTTCTGTTCAGAGTTTTACGACAAACGAGTTTGGTTCTTATCACGGAAGCTTTATTTTGCCTAAAGGAAAACTAAACGGAAATTTTACGCTTTCAACAGACGGAAATTCTAACGGATATAAATATTTTCAGGTAGAAGAATACAAAAGACCAAAATTTGAAGTGACTTTCGAACCTGTAAAAGATGAGTATAAATATGGGCAAACTATTGAACTGAAAGGGAAAGCCATGATGTTTTCTGGGATTGCATTAAGCAATAACAACGTCAATTACGAGATCAGAAAACAAAATATTCGCTGGAGATATTTTCCTTGGTATCCTCAAAATGATAATAATGAAAATTCGATTCTTGGTGAAGCAAAAACCAATGATAAAGGAGAATTTGTTATAAAATTAGATCTTAAAAAAGATGAAAAACTAGAAGGAATTCAGATTGATAATTATCAGATCAATGCTTCGGTGACCGACATCAACGGTGAAACGCAGACTGCAAATACGAATTTAAGAGTTGCTTCGGTTTCGCATTATATCAAAGCAGATGAAATTAATAATGCTTTTGACGATGAAAACATAAAGTTGAAAGTAGAAACTAAAAATTATAACGAGCAAAATTTAAAAAAATCATATCAGGTTAAATTATCAAAACTGGAAGCTCCACAGAGAATTTTCAGAAGTAATTTTGAATTTCAAGTTCAGAATCTGCCGAAGTTTTCGAAAGAAGAATTTAGTGCTAAATTCCCTCATGATCTTTATGACAAAAATGACCAGCAAGAAAATTGGAAAGCGTTATCTGTCATTCTGAATGGAGAGAAACGAAATGAAGAATCTCTGGATTTAGGAAAATTAGAATCCGGTGATTATAAATTGGAATTGTATAATATCGAAGGAAAAGACACAATAAAAGCCGTACAGAATTTCAGTGTATGGGACAAAAAAGCTTTAAAAAACAATCAGAAAACTTTTCTTTCTGTTTTAAATTCTAAAGATGAAGTTTCGAGAGGTGAAAAAGCAAAAATCTACGCATATTCATCAGTTCCGAATGCTTTGGTAAATGTTTTTGTGCAAAACGGTTTAGGAAAAACAATTTCTGAAACTCATCAGCTTAAAAATGGAGTTTTAGAATATGAAATTGAAATTCCGAAAGATAAAGAAGTAAATAGTCTGAATCTTCAGTTTCAACTTGTAGCGTTTAATGATGTTCAGACGGAAACAGTCAATCTGAAAATAAAAAATTCTGAACAGCCTTTAAAAATTGAAACCATTACTTTCAGAGACAAAATTGAACCGAATTCGAAAGAGAAATGGGCAGTGAAAATTTTAGGAAACGAAAAAGAAAAGATTAATGCCGAAGTATTGGCAAATATGTATGATATGTCGCTGGATCAGTTTTCTGTAAACAGTTTCAACTGGCAAAACTTGTACAGACCTTATTTAGTAGTAAATTCTTATGGTATTACTCAAAATTTGGAGGCAACATATCTTAGTGTAGATTTTAATTATTTAGAACAAAAATATGTAGAAGTTCCTCAATTTAACTGGTTTGATAATTCAGATTTGTATTATTTTAGGCTGGGTAGAGGTGATTATAGTGGGAATTCAGATAAACTTGTAGTAACACAAAATGTTGTTCCCGAACCTGTAAGAGCTCCAAAAGTTGCTATGTCTCCAGCTCCTATGATGAGATTATCTAAAGAAGTAGTAAACGATGCAGCGATTGATATTCTTGCCTCAGGAAGACAGTTATCTGAACAGGAGAAAAAACAATATTCCGATTCTGATGGTGTTTTAGATCGTGAAGATTTAAGTAATGTTCCTGTTCGTAAAAATCTCAACGAAACCGCCTTCTTCTACCCAGATTTAAAAACAGATTCCGAAGGAAATGTAAATTTTGAATTCACTTCACCTGAAGCCTTAACAAAATGGAAACTGATGTTTTTGGCTCATACAAAAGATGCAAGAGCAGCAACTTTGGAAAAAGAAGTCGTAACGCAGAAAGAATTTTCGGTTACCCCAAATTATCCTAGATTTTTAAGAGAAGGTGATGAATTGAATTTACAGTCAAAATTATCAAATCTTACCAATAAGAAACTGAATGGCTCTGCTCAATTACAGATTTTAGATGCCTTTACCAACGAAGATATTTCAGAGAAATTTGGATTGAGTACATTAACTGCCGTTTCCGGTTACAATAAAGAACAGGCTTTCTCTGTTGATGAGAACGGAAATTCTGTTTTAACATGGAGGTTGAAAGTTCCGAATAACATTTCATCTATTATTGTAAAAGTCGTGGCAAAAGCAGGTCAATATTCAGACGGCGAGCAAAAAGCAGTTGCGGTTCTCCCAAATAGAATGTTGGTAACCGAAGCAGTTCCTGTTTTTGTAAAAGAAGGCGAAACCAAAACTTTTGAACTTGAAAATCTTAAAAATTCCACTTCGACAACAATTTCCAACGTTTCAAATACTTTGGAATTAACGACGAATCCGATTTGGGAAATTATGTTTGCATTGCCAAGTCTGAAAAATGATCAGAATAATTCTGCCGATGTCATTTTTAATAAGTGGTTTGCCGATGTTCTTGCTTCGGAAATTTTTAAAGCGAATCCGAAAATGAAAACCGTTTTTGAACAATATCAAAACGCAGGATTATTAAATTCCAATCTTGAAAAAAATCAGGAATTGAAACAGCTTTTACTGGAAGAAACACCGTGGGTTCTGGAAAGTACAAATGAAAATGAACAAATGCAGAAATTAGCTTTATTGTTTGATGCAAATACCATGAAAAATTCGATCAATCAGGACTGGAGCGATTTCAGTAAACTTCAAAATCCTGACGGAGGGTTTTCGTGGTATCAAGGTTACCCGAGTTCATATTCGACATCGTTGTATATTCTTAAAAATTTAGGAAAAATCAATGTCTGGTTGAAAGATAATGTGAAAGATTATCAAAGTTCAGAACAGAAAGAATTGGTGAAAAAGCTGATCGGATATGTCGATAATGAAATTAATAAATATGTTGATTCTAAAGAAAAAAATATCTGGACAAATTGGTCTTTAGATTACTTGGATACCAGAAATTATTGGGAAAAAGAATATCCGCTAAAAGGTAAAGGAGCAACTTTGAAATCCCTTGTGAAGCAAAAAGCGAAATCTGCAAAACTTACCGATTTTACATTCTTCGGATTGCATCGTGCAGCTTTATTGATGAACGATTATGGTTTGAAAGATGTTTCGGATAAACTTATGAATTATCTAAAAGAAACTTCGGTAGATTCAAAAACTCAGGGTGTTTACTGGAAACAGAATCTTGATGATTGGGGCTGGTTCAGTTCAAAAGTGGTGAATCATGCAGGAGCTTTGGAAGCTTTCAATAAGTTGAAATCAAACGATCAGAAATTTATTGAAGACATGAAAATCTGGTTAATCACTCAAAAAGAAGTGAATTCCTGGGGAAGCTCAAGAGGAACTTCAGAAGTAATTTTCACAATTTTAAACTCCGGCAAATCCTGGACAAATCCTGAAAGTGATAAAGCAACCATTGTTTGGGGCGGAAAAGAATTGCAGTCGCAAACAAAAGCAACAGGTTATGTGAAATCTGCTGTTAAAACTGATGTTTTAGATAGAAAATTAGCCACCGTTACCATAACAAAACCAGGTGCAGGAATTGTTCAGGGTGGTTTATTCTGGCAATATTATGAAGATCTGGATAAAATAAAATCTTCTGAGAATTATCTTTCAGTTAATAAGGAACTGTACAAAAAAGTAAAAACGGTAAATGGTGAAGAGTTGAAACCGATTACCAAAGAAACGCCATTAAAAATAGGTGATAAAGTAACGGTAAGAATGATTCTCAACACCGATCGTGCTATGGAATTTATTCATATCAAAGACATGAGAGCAGCCGGATTTGAGCCGCTTGATGTGATTTCGGGTTATCAGTGGAAAAATTCTTTAGGATATTATCAGTCTACAAAAGATGCTTCGACGAATTTTTACATTCAATATATGCCAAAAGGGAAATATGTGTTTGAATATGATCTGATCTGTAATGCTTCAGGAAGCTTTTCAAATGGCTTAACGACGATCCAAAATTATTATGCACCGCAAATGAATGCACACACAAAAGGAACCAACGTGATAATTTCGGAATAATGAATCTATCAATAGACGAAAGCTGTAGTCATATTACTGTTTGTTTGATTTTTCAGCTGGAGATTTTACTGCATTTTAACTATCAAATATGATGTTAAAAATTAAACGTCTGTTTAGTTTGGAATGATTTTTGATTTTATGGAATTTATAAAATTTAAATAGTATAATTATGAAATTTTCAAAAGTTATTTTGGCGGTTTTTATGATGATTATGGGAGCTCATGTTTTTGCCCAGAAGAAAACAGAGAAATTTGAAAAGCTTCAGATTGATATGTTTCCGAAGGCTAAAGAAGGATTTAAGCAGGTTTATATTCAGCTTCCGGTTGCAAAAAACGAGAATGACCTTAAAGTAGAATTTTTCGTAGGTACAGAAAAAATGCTTGACTGTAATAAGCATTTTCTGATCGGAAAAGTAAATACTCTGGATCTTCAGGGATGGGGCTACAATTATTACGAAGTAGAATCAAAAGGGGAAACAGGCGGAACTTTGATGGCTTGTCCGGATCAGAAACTTACCAAGAAATTTGTTTCTCTTCAGCCGGAAACGGTGAGGTATAACAGCAAATTGCCACTGGTTTTCTACATTCCTAAAGATATGGAAGTCCGTTACCGAATTCTTCGTCCGGATGCGATGAAAAAAGCGGTTCAGAAATAAACAGTAAAACTTATTCATACAAACTCTTTGCAAATATGCAGAGAGTTTTTTTATGAACCTATGTCAAAATAAGAAGTTTTTAAATTTGATAATTCACCTTTTCAAATGTTAAAAAAATATTTAAATCAAACAAAAAAACTGATATATTTGTTTTTATACAATTTAATAAACTATGGAAAACGTTTTTGATGCAAAAGATGCTCAGAATTACATCAATAGAATAAATAATCTGGTAGAAGAAACTCATGGTTTGTGGGGAAGGATGACGGTAGATCAGATGTTGGCGCACTGCTGTGTGTCTTATGAAATGGTTTACGAACCTGAAAGACACAAAAAACCCGGTGCTATTGCCAAATTTATTTTAAAAACTTTCGTAAAGCCAAAAGTGGTTGGCGAAAAAGCATACCCTCATGATTCTCCTACCGCACCTCAGTTTTTGATTAAAGAAAGAAGAAATTTCGAAGAAGAAAAAAAGAGATTGATTGGTTATATTCAAAAAACGCAGCAACTTGGTGCAGAAGCTTTCGACGGAAAAGAGTCTTTCTCTTTCGGAAAACTGAATTCTCAGCAATGGAACAATATGTTTGCTAAACATTTAAACCACCATTTAAGCCAGTTCGGAGTTTAAAAAATTGGCATTAATAAATTAATTAGAAATGGGCTTTAGCCCGTTTACAAAAAAACATAAATTCTTTTTGGCTTTAGCCTAACTTATTAAAGATTTAAGCATGAAAAAACTTTTATTATTTCTCATTTTCGCAGCCAATTTCGGCTTTGCTCAGATGCCGAACATTGAAACAGTGTGGAAAAACAACAGCAAACCTTACATTGGAACAATCGGAAACAAAGGTGAGGAGATCAGACTGAAAATCAATATTTCGGAACAGAACAAAAAAAATGATCAGGAATATTTTGTGGCAGGATATTCTTTGGTAGATACCAATTACACAAAGTTTGAAGGAAAACTGACGATTACAAAATACAAAGATTCCAAGAAAAAGGGAGTGGTGTACGGAACGTATGAATTGGCAGAAGAAGCGAAAGGAAAACATTCAGGTATGTTTACCGGGAAGTTCGTTTATACTTTTAAATGGGATAAAAATTCAGAAAAGATTGATAGTCAGGAGATCGAGCTGATCGGTGACTGGAAAAGCTATGATAAAACCTTAGATTTTAAAACCCGTTTAAAAAACCAATAATTATGTTAAGAAATATATTGGCAGTAGTTGCCGGAATTATTACCGGATCGATCTGCATCTGGCTGATTGAAACACTGAATCATATTTTATATCCTTTCCCGGAAGGAATAAAACCGAATGATATGGAAGGTTTTAAAAGCTATGTTGAAAATTTACCTTTTCTGGGGAAATTTATGGTGATTGTAGGTTACGCTGTAGGAGCAGTGGTTTCAGGTTTTGTATCAACAAAAATCGCTAGAAACGGAAAACTTACATCGGCAGCAATTTGTGGAATTATTTTCATGATTTTCACAATTTATAATATGACCGTTTTGCCAACGACTGTTTGGTTTTGGGTTCTCGGGATTGTAGTTTGGGGACTTGTTTTCCTGGGCGCTAAATTGGCTTTAAATAAAAAATAATTTCTTTCACAGATTTTGAAAATTATACTGATTTATTTTGATTTTTTAAATCTGCAAAATCTGTGTGAGTTCAAAAATAAAACATAAAAAAAAGTATGAAGTTAGGCGTATTTTCACTGAGCTTAAGTGTGAAAGATCTTGCAAAATCTAAAGAGTTTTACGAAAAACTGGGCTTTTCATCGATGGGTGGAAGTATGGAGAATAATTATCTCATCATGAAAAACGGAAGCACATTAATTGGGCTTTTTCAGGCGATGTTCGATGGCAATATGCTGACTTTCAATCCGGGGTGGGATGAAAATGCCCAAAATCTTGATGAGTTTGATGATGTAAGAGCAATTCAGCAGCATCTTAAAAATCATCAGGTGGAAATTGATAAGGAAGCCGACGAAACCACTTCCGGTCCGGAACACATCTTCCTGAAAGATCCCGACGGAAATATGATTCTTATCGATCAGCATCGTTAATCCCAGTTTTGTGTTCCGAGTTTTACAGCTCAAACCTCAAATCACGTATTTCAAATCAAACTAAATTATATATTATGGCAACAGTAAATGTCTACCTTACATTCAACGGAAACTGTAGGGATGCTTTCGATTTTTACAAATCAGTTTTTGGCGGAGAATATCCTTACATCGGAACTTTTGGTGAGATGCCACCGCAGGAAGGTATGGAAATGTCTGAAGCAGACAAAAACAAAATTATGCACGTTACCCTTCCTATTTCAAAAGAAACTCTTCTAATGGGAAGCGATACAGGCGGAGAATGGGCTTCAAGTCTGACGGTGGGAAATAATTTTTCGGTTTCAATTAATGCAGATTCAAAAGAAGAAGCAGATAAACTTTTCAACGGACTTTCTGAAGGCGGAAATGTTACAATGCCTTTGGCAGATACATTCTGGGGAGCTTACTTCGGAATGTTCACGGATAAATTCGGAATCAACTGGATGGTAAATTATGATGACCCTGCAAAAATGCAGCAACATCCTTAATATTCATTCTTTTCTGAATGTAATTGATCATTATAAATAACCGACAGAGTATTTTGTCGGTTTTAATTGTACAATATATTTGCTTAATATTTTAAACTTTGCTGAGCGAAGCGCCTTTGCGGACGGAAAATATTTTCAAAAATTATAAAAAACTATGCGCTCTTAGCGTTAAAAATATCATTAAAAAACAAACAAAATGAAATTTACAATTGATGAAATTAAAAAAGCACACCAAAAAGTAAAAAGCGGTGCAGATTTTCCAAAATACATTCAGGAAATAAAAGATCTTGGCGTTTCTCATTACACCGCTCTTGTGGCGAATGGAAATACAAAATATTTTGATGCTGAAGAAAATTTTGCCGAAACAGGAAGTAAATATGAGAATTTAATTATTTCTGAAAATTTAAATCCTGAACAGTTTAAATTCAGATTAAAACTCCACCAACAAGGAGGAACAGATTATCCTACTTTCTGTAAAGATTGCGCAGAGAACGGAGTAGAAGGCTGGAAGATGGATTTAAATGAAATGACCTGTACTTATTTTGATAAAAACGGAAATGATATTTTAGTGGAAACAGTTCCTTCATAAAAAACAGAGATAACAAACAGCTTGTTATTATAGATTTTTATTATTAATTTTGTATTTATTGATAGTTTGTATAAATTAATAACAAGATTTATGAAGTTTCTGAAGAAGTTGGCTGTTTCAGTTTTGTGTTTAGGAAGTATTTTTTCTTTTGCTCAGGAAAATGATCTTGGCGCTTGGTATATGTATTTCGGGAATAATAAGATCAGCAAAAAGCTGAATTTCCATAATGAGATTCAATACAGAAATTTTGAAGCGATCGGAGATTTAGAACAATTATTAATTCGTACCGGAATCGGGTATGATCTTACAGAAAATAACAATAATATTTTGTTGGGATATGGTTTTATCCTGAGCCGGCCTTATATCAATGGTGAAAAGTCGGAAAATATTGAACACCGTATTTTTCAGCAGTATATTACGAAGCAAAAGTTTGGGAGATTCAATCTGCAGCACCGTTATCGTTTTGAAGAACGTTTTTTACAGAACGATTTCAGGATGAGATTCCGTTATCTATTAGGATTTAATATTCCGATCAATAATAAAGAGATGTTGCCGAAAACTTTTTATGCCTCGGTTTATAATGAGATTTTCCTTCACTTAGACAGTCCGGTTTTTGATAGAAACCGAGTGTATGGAGCTTTAGGATTTGTCATTAATAAAAACATGAGAGTTGAAGCAGGTTACATGAATCAGCTTCAGGAAAATAAAAACCGCGGACAAATACAAATCGGTTTTTACAACAATATTCCTTTTACAAAAAATTAAAGTAAAATACCCTCAGATTCGGTCTTTAAAAACAGAATCTGAAGAGTTTTAAACTCAAAAAATTAAAACTTTTTTAATAACTAAATAATCACAAACCATGATTCACGACTATGTAATTATTTCCATTGCTGTACTTCTTTCAGTGATGATTTTGGTGATGGTAGGGCAGAAGCTCAAAGTGGCTTATCCGATTTTTCTTGTGATTGCAGGCTTACTCGTGAGCTTTATTCCGGGGATGCCGCAGATCGAAATTGAGCCGGATCTTGTGTTTCTTATATTTCTTCCTCCTATTTTATTTGAAGCAGCCTGGTTTACTTCGTGGCAGGATTTCCATAAATGGCGAAAACAGATTTTCTCAATGGCATTTGGGTTGGTTTTCCTTACTTCAATAGTTGTTGCTTACCTTTCTTCATCTATCATTCCGGGACTTACTGTTGCAATGGGATTTCTTTTGGGAGGTGTCAATTCTCCGCCGGATGCAGTTGCAGCCACTTCCGTTTTAAAGAATATGAAAATTCCTAAAAAAATTACGACCGTTTTGGAAGGTGAGAGTCTGATCAATGATGCATCGAGTTTAATTGTATTTAAATTTGCTCTGGCTGCAGTAATTTCTGGACAATTTATCTTTCGTGAGGCAGTGACAGATTTTTTCACAATGGCAATTGGTGGAGTGGCTGTAGGAATCGGAACGGGTTTGGTTTTCGGGAAATTTTTAAGATTAATTCCTTCCAACTCTAATATCGATACAGTTATTACACTTATAGTTCCTTATGTGATGTATGTTGCGGCAGAACATTTTCATTTTTCGGGAGTTTTGGCCGTTGTAGCGGGAGGTTTGTTGATGTCTTACAATTCACATTGTTATTTAAGTCATACTTCAAGAATTCAGACCGGAAATGTCTGGAGTGTTATAATTTTCCTGATGAACACTATTATTTTCATTCTCATCGGGCTAGAATTACCCATTGTTGTGGCAGCAATGAAAGATTACACGATTTCAGAAGGTATTTTTTATAGTATTGTTATCGGTGGGGCGATTATTTTTACACGTTTAGCGTACAGCTATGCTATCGTTTATATTCCGTGGCTTTTGTCAAAAAAAATGCGGGAAGAAAAACCAAAGCCTGATTGGAAAGAACCTTTCATCATCAGTTTTGCGGCAATGAGGGGAGTTGTTTCATTGGCAGCGGCACTTTCGATTCCGGTGTATATCAGTCCGGGAGAAGCTTTTCCGCACAGAAATATTATTTTATTCGTAACCTTTGTGATTATTCTGATTACTTTGGTCGGACAAGGTTTATTGTTGTCACCAATCTTGAAATTCCTTAAAATTGAAGATGCAGGAAGCGATCTTCCGGAAGAAAAGCAGGAAGCTATTTTAATGAAAAAATTAAAAGAAACAGCACTTCAAAAGCTTACTTCAGATTTCTCTGAACTCTCTGAAAACAACAGTCTTGTAAAACACCAGATTTACAAACTCGAAAACGAGATGAAGCTGATCGCCGATAAAGCTCAATGTATGGGTTCAACGGTAGATTATGCTGCAGCGATGAATGAAAATAAAGATGTTTTAAGACAGGTTATTCAGGCACAAAGAAATGAACTTCATCGTATGAAACGTGAAAAAATATTCGATGATCATGTAATGAGAACCATTGAAATGCAGCTGGATTTTGATGAAGCGAAAATTACTGGTTTTGCTCATTAAAATACTTAAAAAATGTCAATTTTAGTTAAATCAAAGTAATCGACTGGTTTCATATTAGCAGAGCGTTATAAAAATTGCTATTTTTGATGAAATTTTAGAAATAACAAATGAAAAATAAGATAATTGTAGGATTTGCAGCTTTAATGTTGGTGATGTCTTGTAATAATAATGATAAAGTACTAAATGCATTGGCCGATTATAATAATGAAATGGTTTCGCAAGGTTATCATTTCGGTGACAAAATCGAACTTCCGAAAGAAGTTACAGATAACGCGGAAAGTATTGTTATCAGCTTTGGTGAAAAAGAATCTTCAAATCTCACCATCGATCCGAAATATTTTACGCTTGGCGACAACGCAGTTACATTTAATATTAAAACAAAAGGCGGCGAAACCCTTTATCAGGACGCAACGATCAACGTCTATAGCAAAAGTCCGGAAACGACAATCAATTATGAAGTTATAGCAGAATATCCACATGATCCTAAAAACTTTGTACAAGGTTTCCAGATTGACGGAAATACCATTTATGAAAGTGATGGGCAACACGGTTCTTCGAAAATTTTAAAATACACTTTAGGAGATACCAAGCCAATTACATCGACTACACAACCTGAAGAATTTTTCTCTGAAGGAAGTACAATTGTCGGGGATAAAGTTTACCAGTTAACCTGGCAAAATAAAAAAGGTTTCATTTATGACAAGAACACGTTAGCGTTACAGTCTGAATTTCCTTATCCGAATGTGATGGGCGAAGGTTGGGGATTAACGTATGACGGGAAAAATCTTATTGCATCTGATGGAACGAAAAATTTGTATTTTTTAGATGTTAAAGATCCTTCAAAAATGGTGAGGTTTATTTCGGTTGCTGGTACAAATTCTGTCTATGAAAAGCTAAACGAACTCGAATATTACAAAGGATTTATTTATGCCAATGTTTGGCAAAAGCCTTATATTTTAAAAATCAATCCTGCAAATGGTGAAGTGGTAGGGAAATTTGATTTTTCAGAAATTGCTAAAAAAAATACGAAAGGCGAAGATGATGTTTTAAACGGAATCGCTTTCAAAGGGGATAATATGTTGGTTACAGGGAAAAACTGGCCGACAATTTATGAAGTTGCTATTAAATAGTTAAAATTGAATGACTGTTCATTCATCCAGAAATAAAATATGTAAATTGGTAGCGCTCCGAAGGAGCGCTATCTTGGTAAAAAAGATTTTTTGAAATTATTACAATTCTTATCTGTTTTGGTATTCTGTACATTCTCTGCGCAGAAAGCCCTTCCTTTTGATTCTTTAAAGCTTAAGGAAACAAGAGATATGTTTGCGGATGATTACGGAAGTCTTTATTTCTACAAAAACAAAGATTTCAGCTTCACGAAATACGATTCCTTAGGAAAGCAGTTGGGAAAAATGATGTTCACGGTTCCCTTCAAAGTTCAGGGAGTGCAGAACCCTTTAAGTATAGCTCTTTTCTCGGAAAATGCTCAGGAAATGAAGTTTGTGGATCAGAATCTGAATGAAATTCAGAAGCTTGATTTTAAACAGAAATTTACGTTTATCAAACATGCTTATGCAGAAGATCTTCAGCAGATCTGGTTGATGGATGAAAGCATGAAAAGGCTGATTCAGTATAATTTCAGAAATGATACAACGATCAATTCTTTTCCTTTTGATGCAAGTTTTGATGATCTGATCGATCTTTTGGTCTTTGAAAATAAAGTTTATATTTTATCTAAAAACCAGTTCAGGGTTTACAATCTGAAATTTGAAAAACTCTTTGAAGCACCTGTTGAAAATGCAAAACGATTCAGAAGAGAAAACGAAATCATCCTGATTGTCGCAAAGAATACAATTTTCAAATATAATCCGGAAAAAGGTTTGACCAAAATTTTCGAAGATCCCGATGCACAGATTGTGGATAAAAATTCACTGGCTTATTTTGAAGTAAAAGACAACAAACTCTATCTTTACACCCTTGAAAATATAGCAAATATTAAAAAGCTCAAAGACGCAGAAAACCAGAAAAAAGAACTGGAAAAATCCATAGAAAAACTTGAAAAAGAAAAGTCTGAGAAGACAGATATTATTAAGCTGATGGATGAGATTGAGGATTTAGGCTTTTAATAACGACAAATAAAGAATTAAGAAGATATGCATATTGCGGTTACGGGAAATATTGGAGCAGGAAAGACGACACTTACAAGAATGCTTGCAAAACATTACAATTGGGATGCACAGTTCGAAGATGTAGATCACAACCCTTATCTGGAAGATTTTTATGCTGATATGAGCAAATGGAGTTTTGCTTTACAGATTTACTTTTTGGGCAGCAGGTTCCGTCAGGTAAAGGAAATCAGAGAGAGCGGGAGAAATATTATTCAGGATCGTACGATCTATGAAGATGCCCATATTTTTGCCGAAAACCTTAATGATATGAAGCTGCTTTCGGACAGAGATTTTAAGAACTACGCTTCTTTGTTTGATCTGATGAAAAGCTTTGTCTCAGCACCCGATTTGTTGATTTATTTGAAATCTGATGTTCCGAATCTTGTAAAGAAAATTTATAAAAGAGGAAGAGAATATGAAGCCACAATAAGTATTGAGTACCTTTCAAAACTTAATAAAAAATACGAAAAATGGATTTCCAATTACACAGAAGGTAAATTGCTGATCATTGAAGTTGATGATCTTGATTTCGTAGAAAAGCCTGAAGATTTCGGCTTGATTTTAGAAAAGATCGAGACAGAACTGAACGGATTGTTTTAATTTTCTAATTAACATAATATTTGGTTCTAAATTTGTTGAAGCAAATATATTCTCATCTTTAAAATCAGACTAAAATGTTGGTAAAAGTTCTTCATAACGGAAATTGCTCAAAATCAAATGCGGTTTTAGAGTATCTTGATGAAAACGGAATTCAGTTTGAAATCATTAATATTGTCGAAGATCCGTTAAGCGTTCTGGAGCTTAAAACGGTTTTAAAAAAACTGAATCAGAGCGTTTTTCATATTATAAGAAAAGAAGAAAAACTGTATCTTGAAAAATTTGCTTCCCAAAATTATTCGGAAGAAGAATGGCTTAAGATTTTATCGGAAAACCCCTCACTAATCCAAAGACCGATATTGATTAAAGGATCAGTTGCCATGTTGGGAAGACCTTTGGAAAATGTGAAGTTTTTTATCGAAAAGTAAAATATTAAAATTAGATTTATAAATTAAAGAAAGGTTAGTTGTTCAAACTAACCTTTCTCTTTTATAGCAGCAAAATTTTAATTAAAGTAAAATTACATTTTCAATTTTCGCAACTTCCTGATAAATTTTTACCACCTGGTCCGCATCCAGAACAAATGCATTGATATTGCAGGCTGTATATTTACCGTTTTTACTTTCCCTGTTACCCATCGTGAACTTTATGCCGTCAAAAACTTTATAAATCTCAGTAATCTTCGCCTCATCGGTCGGAATGATAAATTTAAATAAATAATCTTCCGGAAAGTCGTGGTGACCTTCAAGTTTTTCCTTTAGAGAATTATAAAATTCTTCAGGATTTGCATGCTGATTTCCTTGTAATATATCCATCTTTTCTACCTTATTTATATAAATATAATGAAAAAAAAGCTATTTTCCAAACGCTCCCAATAGCGAGCCGGAATTTTGCTTTTCATGGTCTTCAATAATATTAAAAAGACCGTTTACAATCTGTTCTGAAGCCAGCATACTCAATCCGCCTGCGTTAACGTTGGTTTTGTTTCCACCCAACAAGCTTCCTAATAAATTGCTTCCGGACAATGCCGAATTGATTGTTTTTACGATCCCATATTTATTTAGTTCCTGTTCAACTCTCGGAGCAATTGCCTGAACAAGCTGAGTCTGGGTTTTCTCCTTTAAAATTAAAGTAGCCGTACCTTTCTCTCCCTGAATAATTCTTGTAACATCCTGCGCATTTAAGCTATTAACCGCAGATTCCAAAATAGGCTTTGAAATACCGACTGTATAAACTGCAGCTTCAGCAATATATTCTCTTTCTTTTGCCACGATCGACGGGGCTATTTTTTCTAAGGTCGTATTAATATCACGAAGTTGTTGTGGTAAAGCTTTATCTACTAAATTATTTTGAAGAAATGCTTCTTTGTTTCCGTAGATGTTTGCTCCTTTATTAATTCCGCCCAGCAAAACTCTTTTTATGACCGCCAATCCTAAATCCGAGGTAGCTATCGACGTACAAGACTGTAGCGTTGTATTGATAATCGCTCCTGTACTTAAAATAACGATTGCTGCGATGATATATTTTTTCATTTTAATTTATATTTTAAACTGCACCAAAGTTAATTACTTAATGTGCTTGTTACAAAATTTTTAATTTCACAAAAAGTGTATTTAGGTAATTCACTATTTCTGTACCATAATTAAAAGTTTTTTAAAGATCATCTTAAAAATATCCTTCTGACTACCTTTTTTGGCGAAAATTATTGCTTCAATGTGAAAAAATGAAATTTTTTACGATATTAATTTGATAAAAATCATGTTCTGTTTTAAGAATAAATTAAATAAATATTATAATATCTTAACAAATAATTAAACTTAAACGCATTATCAAAATTTTTTTAAGTAACTTTAACAAGATTGGATATTTTTTCTATTTTTGATTAATGTCTACTTTTGAGACATGGAAGGATGAAGATGTAAATCGACTTTCCAATAATATGAATGTACAAGATAAAATTAAACTATATGAAACAAACTAATTTAAAGTATTCTTGTCTTATTGCTGTTCTCTACTTCGGTATGAATGTCAATGGACAGACTACTCCTCAAGACACCGTTCCAAAAGAGCAAAAGATTGAGGAGGTTGTGATGATTGGGTATGGTAGCCGTAAGAAAGTTGATAATACAACTTCTATAAGTTCAATTGGAGCTGATGAAGTTGTTAAAACGAAAGTTCTAAACGCTTCACAAGCTATTCAGGGAAAAGCAGCGGGTGTGCAGGTCACGGCTTCAGATTCTCCTGGTTCAACGCCAACAGTGATGATTAGAGGCCTAGGTACTGTTTTAGGTGGAAGAACTCCATTATATGTTGTAGATGGTATGTTCATGGAAAATATTAATAATATCAATTCCAATGACATTCTTTCGTATGATATTTTAAAAGACGCTGCTGCATTAGCAATTTATGGTAACAGAGCTGCGAATGGTGTAATTATTATTACTACGAAATCTGGTAGAGGAAAGCTTAATGTGGAATATGATGGTCTTGTAGGACTAAGAACTCCATTAAAAACGGTAAAGATGGCAAATGCTAATGAATTTGTAAATTATAATAATACCGCGAACAGTTTTCTAACCCCTCCCGGAAGATCATTCTCAACAAATCAACCATATAATACAGATTGGTTTAAAGAAATTACAAGAACAGGTATTTACAATCAACATAACGTTGCTATATCTGGTTCATCTGAGGCGGCTAAATACTTTTTTAGTTTAAGTAACTATGATGAACAATCTATATTAAATGGTACTGATTATAATAGAACAACGATTAGAACAAATAATGAATTTAAGATTTCAAAGAAAATAACATTATCTCAAAATTTAAGCGTTGCATTCACTAATATTACTCCAAAACCATTTAGTGCCTTTACAAATGCCTATAAGCAATCACCATTAGTTCCTGTTTATTATCCTTCAGGGCAATATGGACAGCCAATTTGGGATGCTAATGGGAACATTAGTTATTCAGGTGGAAGATTTAATAATGTAGGAAATCCTGTTAGTCAGTTAAATTTTAACAATGAGCAGAATAAAAGTATGCTGATGCAAGGGGGATTAAAATTGGATGTAGAAATTATGAAGGGATTGAAATTTACTTCTCAGTTTTCCGGAGAATACTCAAATTACAAAGCATATAATTTCTCAGATGATTTATCTATTTGGTTAGCTGCTGATCCTACAAGAGTTCCTACTTTATTTGATGGAAACGCAAAAAATACTTTGACAAATACTAAACAAGATTACTATAATTGGTCTCTAACGAATTATTTAAATTATAACAGAACGTTTGGCAGTCATAATATTGATGTAATGTTAGGAACTGAGTCTTTTGTTAAAAATGGAATTGAAGAATTAATTGTAAAAAGAAAAGATTTAGGAACTGTTTCTAACTATTGGGATCTTTCAGGAACGGAATATATTAATAATATTTTATCTCTTAATTCTGTAAAATACAATAAGAATACTACTAATTCATATTTTGCTAGAGCACAATATAAATTTATGAATCGATATCTTCTAAGTGCAACCGTTAGAAGAGATGGATCTTCCCAGTTTGCTGACGGTAACAAATGGGGAACTTTTCCATCATTCGGAGCAGGATGGGTTATTTCTGAAGAATCATTCATGAAAGATGGTTTCTTTAACCTACTTAAATTAAGAGGAGGATGGGGAAGACTTGGTAATCAGAATGTACCATTAAACTATCTTCCTTTGGCTTCAGGCAATTCTTATAATTATGCATTTGGAGCTAATCCTGTTAGTAATGGAGTTACTATTAATAAAGGTCTTGATCCTAACTTGGGATGGGAAATTACTGAAGAATCATCATTAGGATTAGATTTTGGTGTGCTTAATAATAAATTAACGGGTACGTTTGATGTTTATAATAGGGAAACAAAAAATCTTATTTTAGATGTTTCAAACTATTTAACTTCGGGACAAAGCGATAAATTTAATTCTCATGTAGGTTCTGTAACCAATAAAGGTATAGAAGCATCTTTAAATTGGTCGGATAAGGTAGGTGAAGATTTCTCGTATTCAATAGGTGCTAACTATTCATTTAATAAAAATGAATTAACTCTGTAAATCGTCAGCAAAAAGTAGACATTATATAGTATAAAAGTTAAGGAGTGTTTTCAAAAAAAGAATTACATTTAATTATGGAAACACCTAAAAAGAAAAGTTCCGAAAAATTCGTAAAAGACATC
>NZ_MAUH01000014.1:0-98008 GCF_001693475.1 Chryseobacterium sp. CBo1 | reverse complement strand
TCTTTGGGATTGTAATCTTTAAATACTACTTTTGAATTAGTTAACACAAAGCAAATTACAAAATTTGCAACTATTAGGAAAGCTCAGGCTTTCCTTTTTTGCATTAAAAAGGCTGTCTCTCTTTTGAAACAGCCTCTTAAATTTTTTATTTAAACTAACTATTTTGCCTCTGCGCAGAAAACTCTGTACTGGATTGGCAAAGCAGATTTGAAATATTCTTTCACACGCGCCAAATCACCTGCTGCACTTTGTTTCGAGAAATAACTACCTGCAAGAATTTTATAATTTGGTCTTAACGAAGCATCTACTTCAACCTTCAGATTTGGAAATCTTTTTCTGAAATAAGCTTTCACTTCATTTGCTTCATCATTACTTTTTACCGTGGTAATCTGAATTTTATATCCTAAAATTTTCGGATTTTTTCTACAGATTTCCGCATTGGTCAGTTCTCTGCTCGGAACATAGATTTTTGTCGGTTTAGCAGGTTCATCGTCATCATTTCCTGACGAGAATTTAGTTGATGCTGTCTTCGCACAACGATCTTCTATTGCTTCCAAAGCCTCATTTACACGAGAATCCATAGTAATCGTAAGTTCTGTACCCGAAAGTGTATCTTTTTTCACAACCTGCTGTGCTTCAATCGTATAAAAACCGAAAAAAGATAAAGCCGAAAATATTTTGATGAAATTTCTCATTTAAACTTGTTTCAGCAAATTTATAATAAATAAAAAAAACCAGCAAACGCAGTTATTTAGAATAGTTACAAATTAAACACATATGACATTTTACCTTTTGTTAAAGCCGTTAAATTCTTCTTAAAAATATTATTTTTGCGGAATTGATTACACATTCAATATTTACTAACATAAGATAATTTAAATGATTAGTTGGAGAAAGCATTATAAAAAAGGGCTGATTGCGATAGGTTTATTGCTATCAACAAGTGCTTCAATTTACGGGCAAGACGGCGATCCTAAAAATGGTGAGAAACTTTTTAAGGCAAACTGTACGGCATGTCACGCTTTAGACAAACAGGTAGTAGGACCGGCACTGAAAGGTGTGGTAGACAGACTGAAAACTGAGCAGGGACTTGACACAGACTGGCTTCACAAGTGGATTAAAGACAACAAAGCACTTAGAGCTTCGGGCGATAAGTATGCAAATGAAGTATTTGAAAAGTTTAATAAGACTGAAATGCAGGTCTTTCCTAATCTTGCAGATAAGGATATCGACGATATTTTAGCTTATACAACAAACCCTCCTGTTGAAGAGCCTAAAGCTGATGCTAAAGCAACTACAGAAAACACGGTTGCAGCACCGCAAAACAACAATACAACTTCTAGTATTGTAATCATTTCACTTATTGCTATTGCTGGTTTATTGGTTTGGATCTTAATCAAACTAAGACAATTGGTAAAATTGGGTCAGTCAGAAGATTTGGCAGGACTTAATGAAACAAGGGTTAAATCTTTCAGCGAAATCTATGCAAAATACCATTATATCGGAAAAGGATTGCTTGCAATTCTTGCTATTTTAGCAACTTACGGTATCTGGAACTGGATCATGTGGATCGGTGTTTATAAAGGTTATAAGCCGGAACAGCCTATCTACTTCTCTCACAAAATTCACGCTGGAGAACAGAAAATCGACTGTCAGCTTTGTCACTCAAGTGCTAAATACGGTAAAGTATCTGAAATTCCTTCGATGAACGTTTGTATGAACTGTCACAGAACAATTTCTGAATACAATGCAGATCACTACATGGAACCAGGAAAAGACAAAGCATTCTATGACGGAGAAATCCAGAAAATATATGCTGCTACAGGATGGGATCCTGCGAAACAACAATATACAGGTAAAACAACTCCTGTAGAATGGACAAGAATCCACAACATGCCTGACTTCGTTTACTTCAACCACTCTCAACACGTAGTTGCAGGTGAACAAGCAATTATCAACTCATTCAACAAGAAAAATCCTGACAATAAAATCGACGTAGTTTGTAAAGCTTGTCACGGAAAAATCGATACAATGAATGTTGTACAAATGGCAAACGACTTCACTATGGGATGGTGTATCGAATGTCACAGAACAACTGAAGTTGATATGAACAACGGTTATAATAAAGAATACTTCAAAAATCTACACGAAAAGCTTAAAAAGCAATACCCGAAAGATGGTGGTAAGATCACTGTAGATGCAATTGGAGGTCTTGAGTGTGGTAAATGTCATTATTAATAACTAAAAAATTAGAAGTATAAATGGCTTCAAACAAAATACAATTTAGAAGTATTCACGAACTTAAAGACCCTGCCTTAAACGGTAAGCTGGCTCTTAAAGAGTTTCAAGAAGAAATTCCGGTAGAAGATTTCCTAGAAGGTGCCGAAAAAACTGACGGTACATCCAGAAGAGATTTCCTAAAACTATTAGGTTTCTCTACAGCAGCAGTAACTTTGGCTGCGTGTGAAGCACCGGTAATCAAAACGATTCCTTATGTAGTAAAACCTCACGATATTATTCCTGGAGTTCCAAACTACTACGCTTCAACATATTTTGACGGTTTCGACTTTGCAAGTGTTTTAGTAAAAACAAGAGAAGGTAGACCCATCAAAATCGATCCGAACCCGGCAGCTGGAGATTTAGGTAAAACTAATGCAAGAGCTCAGGCGGCAGTACTTTCTCTTTACGATAACGATAAAGTAAAGCAGCCAAAACTTGACGGGAAAGACGAAACTTTCGATAAAGTAGATGATTTCGTTTTGAAAGGATTAAACGAAGCTCAGGCTTCAGGTAAAAAGATTGTTCTTTTATCTCAGTCTTTCGCTTCTCCTACATTCAAAAAACTTTTTGCTGAATTTAAAGCAAAATATCCTACCGCTGAATTGGTAACTTATGATGCTTTCCCTTATTCTGCAGCATTAGATGCAGCTCAGGAAGTATTCGGAACAAGAGCTTTACCTGTTTATGACCTTAAAGGTTCTGAATTGGTGGTAGCTTTCCACGCTGATTTCTTAGGAGATTACAATGCTGCAAGCTTAGAAACTTCTTATACAGCAGCAAGAGTTCCGGGAGCAACGATGTTGAGACACATTCAGGTTGAATCTAATATGTCTTTAACAGGTGCAAACGCTGACTCAAGAATCAGATTAAAGCCAAGTGCAGTAAACAAAACTTTGGTTGAAGTTTACAATGCAATCGTTGGAGGTGGTTCTTCAGATAAAATTGCTAACGAAATCGCTAAAGAATTACAGGCTAAAGGCAGCAAAGCTGTTGTTTTTGCTGATGGTTCTAAAGGAGCACAGGTTTTAGCACATTTAATTAACCAAAAATTAGGTTCAGTAGCTTTCACTGGTAAAGCAAACTTCCTTAAAGAATTTGATAAAGCAAGATTTCAGGAATTTTTAGGATGGGTAAATGGTGGACAAGTTGGAGTATTGATTACAAACAACGTAGACCCTATTTATTCTCACCACAAAGGTCAGGATTTCAAAAAAGCGATTGCTAAAGTTCCTTATGTAATTGCGGTTACAGATAAAAAGAACGAAATGTATAAAGCAGCGAAAGCTGTAATTCCTGTAGCAAACTGGCTAGAATCTTGGGGTGATATGGAACCTCAGACAGGTGTTTATACATTAATGCAGCCAACGATCCAGAAAATCTACAAATCAAGACAGATTGAAGAATCTCTATTGGTTTGGAAAAATGGAAAAAACAACGCTGCAAACAATTATTATGATTATTTAAAAGCTAATTCGGCTTCTGTTTTAGGTGGAACAACTTTCAACAAAGCTTTATATAATGGTGTGGTAGCTTCTACTAATGCAACAACATTATCTTATGCTGGCGGAAATGCTCAGCTGGCTATTGCAGAATTAGCAAACTTCAAAGCTTCAGATTTAGAATTAGTTCTTTATACTAAGACTTCAATCGGAGACGGAACTCAGGCAAACAACCCTTGGTTGCAGGAATTACCAGATCCTTTGACAAGAATGTCTTGGGACAATTACCTTACAATTTCTCCTAAAGATGCTGAAAGATTAGGAATAGAAAATGATCTTAACGCAAGAATGCAGTTGGATGGCTCTATTGTAAATCTTACCGTAAACGGAGTAAAAATAGAAAATGTACCTGTATTCATTCAGCCGGGACAAGCTGACGGATCTGTCGGTCTTGCTTTAGGATATGGTAAAAAAGATTCAGGAGCAACTGCAGATACTGGGGTAAATGCTTATCCTTTATTTGATGGTTCAAACTTAGTCGTTTCAAATGTTTCAATTGAAAAGACAGGGGAAGATCATGAGTTTGCAGGTATTCAGCTTCAGAATACATTAATGGGTCGTTATGATATTGCTAAAGAAGTTCCTTTGGCTGAATTTATCAACGTACCATTTGATGATGAGCACAAAGGTTGGAACAAACCATTGGAATATCACACAATTAGTGGTGCTCTTCCAGCTGGTAAAATTGACCTTTGGGATGCATTTGATGATACAGATGGACCTCACTTCAACTTATCTGTTGACTTGAACTCTTGTACTGGTTGTGGAGCATGTATCATTGCTTGTCAGGCAGAAAACAACGTTCCTGTTGTAGGTAAAGAAGAGATCAGAATGTCTAGAGATATGTATTGGTTGAGAATCGACCGCTACTATTCTTCTACTCAGAAAGTGACAACTTACGACGGATTAAAAGAAGGAATGGCAGTTCCTGAATTATACGGAAGTGGTGTTTTAGGGATCGAGGGAGCTTTAGAAAACCCTGCGGATAACCCGGATGTAATCTTCCAGCCGGTAATGTGTCAGCACTGTAACCATGCTCCATGTGAAACGGTTTGTCCGGTTGCGGCAACTTCACACGGTAAGCAAGGTCAAAACCACATGGCTTACAACAGATGTATCGGTACAAGATATTGTGCAAACAACTGTCCGTACAAAGTAAGACGTTTCAACTGGTTCACTTATAACTTGAACGATCGTTTCGATTTCAACATGAATAACGATCTTGGAAGAATGGTTCTTAACCCGGATGTTGTTGTAAGAACTAGAGGGGTTATGGAGAAATGTTCTATGTGTATCCAAATGACTCAGGCAACAATTCTTGAGGCTAAAAAGGAGAACAGAATAGTGAAGGACGGAGAGTTCCAAGTAGCATGTGCGAAAGCTTGTTCTACAGGTTCGCTTCAGTTCGGAGACATGAATGACAAAGAATCTACCGTTAGAAAATTGTATTCTAACAATAGAAGATATCATTTACTTGAAGAGATCGGAACAAAACCAAATGTGTTCTATCACACTAAAGTAAGAAACAGAGTAGAAAAATAAAGTTTAAATAATAAATAGGTAAAAAATGTCAGGACATTACGAAGCTCCGATAAGGGAACCTCTAATTATTGGTCACAAAACTTATCACGATATCACAGAAGATATTGCACGACCTATCGAAGAAAGAGCAGGTAAATTATGGTGGATTTCACTATACGCAGCCTTAGTTCTATTCATCTATGGATTCGGATGTATCGCTTATACGATCGGGACAGGTATTGGAGCATGGGGGCTTAACAGAACTATTAACTGGGGTTGGGATATTACCAACTTCGTATGGTGGGTTGGTATCGGTCACGCCGGAACACTAATCTCAGCAGTATTATTATTATTTAGACAGAGATGGAGAATGTCTGTAAACAGATCTGCAGAGGCGATGACGATCTTTGCGGTTGTACAGGCTGCAATCTTCCCGGTAATTCACATGGGTAGAGTTTGGGTAGGATATTGGGTATTCCCATTACCAAACCAGTTTGGTTCTCTTTGGGGGAACTTCAACTCTCCTCTACTTTGGGACGTATTTGCGATCTCTACGTATTTCTCGGTATCAACTGTATTCTGGTTTATGGGTCTTATCCCTGACTTTGCAATGATCAGAGATAGAGCAAAAACTCCTTGGACCAAGAAAATTTATACATTCCTTGCATTCGGTTGGGGTGGTAAAGCAAAACACTGGCAAAGATTCGAAGAACTTTCTTTGGTTCTTGCAGGTTTGGCAACTCCACTTGTATTCTCAGTACACACTACCGTATCTTTTGACTTCGCAACTTCGGTTATTAAAGGATGGCACTCTACAATCTACCCTCCTTACTTCGTTGCCGGTGCGATCTTCTCAGGATTTGCAATGGTACAGACGTTATTGTTAGTTGCAAGAAAAGTTTGTCACCTTGAAGATTACATCACCATGTATCATATCGAAATTATGAACATCGTAATCATTCTAACTGGTGGTATGGTAACTGTGGCATATGCAACTGAATATTTCATCGGATGGTACTCTGGTTCAAGATACGAAGACTTTACTTATCTTTCTCCGGGTGCTGCTGTTGGACCTTACTGGTGGGCATTCTGGTCATTGATTATCTGTAACCTTGTGGTTCCTGCTTCTTTCTGGTTCAAGAGACTTAGAACGAATATTATCTGGACGTTCATCGTTGCATTAATCATCAACATTGGTATGTGGTTTGAACGTTTCGATATCATCGTAATCAACCTTTCAAGAGATTACTTACCAGGATCTTGGACAATGTTTAAACCAACCATTATCGACGTAGGTGTATATTTAGGAACAATCGGATTCTTCTCTGTATTATTCTTATTGTACGCAAGAACATTCCCTGTAATTGCACAGGCCGAATTAAAATCGATTTTGAAAATCTCAGGTGAAACTTATAAAGCAAAAGAAGGAGATGAGCACCACTAAAATTGTATACGGACTTTATGCTGACGACGACGATTTAATGAACGGCGTTAAAGCATTCAACGATAAAGGAATCGCTATTAACGAAGTTTATACTCCGTTTCCGGTTCACGGACTTGACAAAGCTTTAGGTTTAAAGAAAACAAGAATTTCTGACGCTGCTTTTATTTATGCTTTATATGGTGTGAGTATCGGTGCTACAGTTACCTGGTACGTAATGAACCACGACTGGCCTCAGAATATCGGTGGTAAACCGGCTTTTGACTGGGCACACAATATGCCTGCATTCGTAGTTCCAATGTTTGAATTAATGGTATTCTGTGCAGCACACATGATGTCTTTAACTTTCTTGGTTAGAAACAAAATGTATCCAGGTGCACCGGCTCAGAATCCGGATCCGAGAACTACTGATGATAAATTCCTTATGGAATTCGTAACTGAAGATGTAGAATCTGTAAAACAGTTACTAATAGAAACAGGAGTAGAAGAAATAACCGTTAAAGATGCTTAAAATGAAGAAAAATATTTTAAAAATTACAGCGGTTTTAGGTTTAACTACAGTTTTACTTAATTCTTGCGGACCGAATGAAAATGCACCTTTAGTTTACTTTCCGGATATGTATTTCCCAGTGGCATACGATCCTTTGATGAAAGCTCAGGATGCCTATTCAGATCATGAAAATGAAATTCCTGCATTCGTAAAAAATAACGGTGCAACTGGTCTTTCTCCTGTAGAAGGTTCAGTAGCTCAAAATAAAGATGGTGTATTTGAGGAAAGCAAACTTCCAAAAACACCTGACGAGTACAACGCTGGTTATGATGCTTCAAAAGCAATCACGGCATCTCCGTTGAATCCTGCAAATGCTGCAAAAGATATCGAGAGAGGTAAAATGCTTTTTGATCGTACTTGTTCAGCTTGCCACGGAACTGGCGGTGACGGTCAAGGACCAATTGTACAGAGCGGAGCTTATTCTGGTGTACCAAATTATGCAGACAGAGAAATCACTGTAGGATCTGTACATTATGTATTAACAAACGGTAGAAACGCAATGGGATCATACGCTGGTCAACTAAACGCTGGAGACAGATGGAGAGTTGCCATGTATGTAATCAATACGTTTAAGAAAAGTGCAGCTCCGGCTCCTGCAGCTGCTGCAGCAACAACAGAGACTACCGAAACTAAAAAATAAGAAAAGAAATGTATAGTTTTTCACCAAAATTAAAATCAACTTCTATAATCCTTCTTGTTGTAGGTTTAGTTCTGTTTGCTGTCGGATTCTTTATGAATAAAGGAATTTCTACAGAAAAAATCGAACATATGATGGAAGCTTTACATGCTTCTGGTCATAATGCTCCTACTCACTCAAGCGAAATGATAGGTCCACAAGATCATCAGGCGCATTTGGAACATGCTACTTTGCAGGTTCACAATCAGCCATTAGCATCAATTCACTTTGTAGCAGTATTCTTCTTCGGAGTTAGCTGTTGTGTATTGTTCTTCTACTGTATTCAGCACGCAGCTCATGCAGGATGGCCAATTATTATTACAAGAGTAATGGAAGCTATTGCTTCATATATTCCTTGGGGTGGTGCTATTTTGATCATCATTATGATTCTTAATATCACGCACAATGGTCACCTTTTCCACTGGATGGATCCTGAGTTGACAGACCCTGAATCTGGTCACTTCGATGTAATCTTATTCGAAAAGAAAAGATTCTTAAACATTCCTTTCTATGCAATCAGAACAATTATCTACGTTGTAGGTGCTTCGTTCTTCGCTTGGAAACTTAAGGCAATGTCTAAAAAAGTTGACGAAACAAAATCAAGAGTAGATTATCAGTTCCTTTACAGATGGGCGGTAGGATATATTGCATTCTTCGGATTTGCATCTGCAGCTTGGGCTTGGGATTGGTTGATGTCTATTGACCCACACTGGTATTCTACCATGTATATCTGGTATTCAATGGTTAGCTGCCTTTCAAGTGGTATTGCAGTTATCATTTTATTAAGTGTTTTCCTTAAGAAAAATGGTTTCTTGCCACAGTTCAATGACAACCACTTACACGATTTAGGAGTTTTCCTTTTCGCTACAAGTATGCTTTGGACGTACACATGGTTTGCTCAGTTTATGCTTTACTGGTATGCAAACGTTCCGGAAGAGGTAAACTACTTCTTCGGAAGATTCGAGCACTACTCTTCCACTTTCTTACCAATGCTTATTGTAAACTTCTTATTACCATTATTGGTTTTAGTGAGCAGCAGCATCAAGAGAAACTACAAAGTAGTAACGGTGATGGCAATTGTTGTAATTTTAGGACACATCTTAGATTACTTCAATATGGTAATGCCGGGAACAGTAGGACCTTACTGGAATACTCCTGAAGTATTATTATTAGTTCTAGGTTCTATCTTATTTGTGGCTGGATTATTTATGTTTACGGTGCTTTCAGCATTAACTAAACTAAAACTAATTCCTACAGGGAACCCTTACCTACACGAATCTGAAATTTATGAGTATCCTTTCTAAGGACTTGTAACAAAATAATCTTAAAAGAGACTGATTTTTATATTCAGTCTCTTTTTTTTTGCATTAATCTCAATTTAAAAAATAAAACAGGCAACCTTTTCGAAATTTTGTTGTCTTAATAATAGATATAAAACAACTAACTTTTCAAACTAATTTAAAAACCATGAAAAAAACGTATCTGTTAAGCTTCCTATTTATCATTCTATTCGGCTTGTTCAATGCACAGACCATTAGTTTTGTTTCTGAAAAAACCGGACAGCCACTACCAAAAGTTGTGGTCTTCGGAAAAGATGGAAATATTCTGGCGACTTCCGATATCGACGGAAAAATTGAAAAGTCATCTCTAACTGCTGATCAGGAAAAATTTCAGCTGGTTTATGATAATATTGTTATTGCAAAACTTTCATTTGATGAAATTAGTAAAGATGTTGTAGAGCTGAATGATCGTGTAAAAGACATTGAAGCGGTAGTCATTAAAAACAGTAAACCTGCAAAATATGTTTTTGTAAAAGGAAATTTTAATGCTTATGTAACCGTAAATGGTAAACTGAATTGCTATGTAGACGGAATTGCAACTTATATTTTTGATAATAAAACTAAGAAACTGAAAAGCAAAAATATAGAACAATACAGAGTATTCAGATTAGAAAATCCATCAACTGACAGAAAGCAAACAAGTCTTTTGGATTACAACGCATTTTTAGATCTTCCACAACTTCCGAATGTCGGAAATATTGATGAATACAAAAACAGAAAAGCAACCATCAAAGAACTTAAAGGAAATACAAAAGATGAAATAGAGATCAGCGGTTCAGCATTACAGGAAAAAGAAATGGCTCTTTTCGGCTACAGACTTTATGATATTAAGGCTTTGATTAATCATTCTTACGAAAAAGGCTCTAAAAAAGATTTGAGAGATTTCCTAGAATCCAACGAGATTGGTTACATTAAATTCAAACATAAAAGCGAACCAGATTATAATCAGCTTATTTCTTACAAAAACTTTTATCCTACCGAATTAGATTTCCATGATGATAATGATGTTGAAGCAAAAGTTAAACTCAATAAAAATAACAGTAATTATTCTTCAAATTATTGGCAGGATTCTTCTTTCCCGAATATGCAGGCCATTTTTGCTTCATTTTTTAAAGAAGATTTAAAAGAAAAGGAAAACAAAAAATAAAAAATCTGTATTAATAAAGGTTTTACTAAATTTGCCATAAACCATTATTAAAATGAAAAAGTTTTCTTTGCTACTCATGTTCAGCCTGTTACTTTTTACGTCATGTAAAAAAGACAGCGTAGATGCAACTACAACCCAGACTTTACAGTCGAGTATCAACGATATGGCATCTAGTCTTACCACCATTAAGCAGATCAAATTCAACGAAGCGCTGTATATTCTGAAGACTTTCGGAGTAGAAGCAGAAGGTGATGTAAACGAATTGAAGGCTCTCGGCCAATTGATCAACGGTAAAAAAGTTCCCGAAATTTTGTCTCTGGCAGATCAGGTAGCACAGCAAAACGGCATCGAATGGGCAAGTACAGCACCGCCTTCATTAGGTGAAATGAATATTTTCGGTGACGAAAAAGCTAAAGAAAGCGATCCGAACGATGTAAGAGCAAGCTCACTGAGCATCCTTACAAGACTTGGCGGTGATACCGGAAACGGGCCGACTTCCATTCAGATTGTACCAAGATTGGTTGACAATGCAGGAAATCCTATCGCTTTTACAGGTGCAGCTTTAGAAACCACTTTAGAAGTTTTCAGTAACGGAGTGAAACTCTCTACAGCAAAAAACCTGATGCAGGATAACAATTTCAAAGGTTTCAGTCTTAAATTCTCATCTTTATTAGCCTCAAAAATATTTGACAATAAAATAGATGTTACTGTTTCTGTAAAAACTACATCCAAAACTTTTAAAATGTCTAAAATCGGTCTGGATGTAAATCCTTCAGCATTGAAAGTTCCTGAAGCACCAAAAACAGATTCTACAATGGTTACTCAGGATCCTGCGGTAATCGATCCGAATAATCCTGTTCCTCCGACTACAGATCCTAATACAACAACTCCGGCTCAGCCGAAGCAGCCGACAGCAGACCCCAAAGCTACTGTAAACAAGTTTTTAAATAATGTAAGTTCTCAGAATTTAAAAGCAGCATTCGATGCATCAAGCAACCCAAGTTGGGGAAGCTATGAGTCGTTTTCAAATCCTACTTCAGGTTTTGGAGCGATTAAAAACGTTAGCGTAAAAAATGTATCGACAAATGCTTCAACAGCAAATTCATCCATCGTAAATGCAACATATGATGTAACGGATAAAAACGGGAGAACAACTTCTTTGAAAGCAACATTTGGACTTAAAAATGTAAACGGAGAGTGGAAAATCTCAAGCTACAAGATCAATCCTTAAAATATGGCATCGCAGGAACTCGTCTCAAAACTTGAAGCAACCATAGAAAATATCCCTGACTTTCCGATTCCGGGAATTCAGTTTAAAGATATTTCACCGATTTTTCTTGATCCTAAATTGTACGAAGAAGTCATTGAAGATCTGGTGAAATTCAGCAAAGGAAAAGTAGATGCAGTCTGCGGAATCGAAAGCCGTGGTTATCTCTTTGGGATTGCAATTGCTGTCGCTTTAGAAGTTCCGTTTATTTTAATCCGAAAAAAAGGAAAACTTCCGCCACCCATCATTTCAGAAAAATATGATTTGGAATACGGCAGCGCCGAAATAGAAACCCGGGAAGGTCACATCAAAAAAGGACAGCGAATTTTAATTCATGATGATCTTCTGGCAACCGGCGGAACAACAGAAGCTGCTGCAAAATTAGTTGAGAAGCAAGGAGCAAAAGTCGTTCAGTTCAGCTTTTTAATTGGTTTAAAAGATCTGAAAGGTGACGAAAAACTGAAAAAATTCAATGCAGAAATTTATCACACTTTAGAATATTAAATAAAAAGATATTCAACTTAAGAAAGAGACGGAATAAAATTTAAATCAACAAATTAATATTGATAATAAAGAAGATTTTTAAATCTTTCATGAGCATTTATCAATAATCCTGCAAAGTATTTTGTAAATCACTCAGAAACAATTAAATTTGCAGTTCAATTTTTTAAAAATTTATGGCAAAATTGGGAAAGAATGCTCAAAATGAGCAAGAAGGCAAAGAAACAGTGGAATTCTTTAAAGACCTTGACAGAGAGGCTTTAAACACAGAAAGATTCCTTGAAAAATATCAAAAACCATTAAGTATCACTTTTGGAGTTTTGGTTTTGGGAGTTTTAGGATTTTTCGGATACCAACAGTTTGTGGTTGCTCCAAAAAATGCTGAAGCCGTAAAAACATATCTTGCTGCACAAAAAAACCTTACTGAAGGTAAAGATAAAGAAGCTTTAGGCGGAAAATCTGCTGCAAACCCAGGATTCTTGGGAACGTATAACGAATACTCTTCAACAAAAGTGGGCAAACTTTCTGCTTATAATGCAGGTTTGCTTAAATTTAAAGAAGGAAAATTCCAGGAAGCTTATGATCTTTTAGATAAATTTTCTTCAGACAACAAAACTTTAATGGCAATGAAGTTCGGAGTAATGGCAGATGCAAAATCTGGTCTTAATAAGAATGATGAGGCTTTAGCATTATTAGACAAAGCTGCTTCAGCATCTGAAGATCCTTACACAACTTACTACTTTACAAGAAAAGCAGGTATTGTAGCATTAGGAATGAAGAAAAATGCAGAAGCTAAAAAATACTTTACAACCATCGACGAAAAATATCAGGATTACGACAACGGAATGTCTGATTCTTATATCGAAATGTCTAAATATTTAAATTAAAACATGGCAACAGTTAATCTTTCAGATTACAAGCCACTTAATATTACCAATGCCGAAGATTTTTCTATCGGCATTGTTTTTTCTGAGTGGAATGATTTTGTAACCTACAATCTGCGTGACGCAGCTTTGGAAATTCTTGAAAAAGAAGGTGTAAAAGCTGAAAACATAAAACAATTTTCCGTTCCCGGAGCATTTGAACTCAACTATGCGAGTATGCAGCTTTGTAAGGAGCGAAAATACGATGCTGTAATTGCAATCGGATGCGTTATCAGAGGAGAAACTCCACATTTTGATTTCGTTTGCGATGCCGTTGCACAGGGAATTAAAGACTGCAATATTTTAACAGATACTCCGACTATTTTCTGCGTTCTAACAGATGATACCAAAGAACAGTCTATCGCAAGAAGCGGCGGTAACTTGGGCAATAAAGGTGTTGAAGCAGCAGTAACTGCTTTAAGCATGATTAATTTCAAAAGAAATCTTTCCGATAAAAAAGGAAATATCGGCTTTGGAAATTCTCAAAACAAATAATTTCTGATTCAATAAAATTTTTAACTTTACTTTAAAAATTACAAATTATGAAATGGACTGACGACAGAAGCGGTAACGTAGACGACAGACGTGGTTCCGGAAGTGGCGGCGCAATTGTAGGCGGCGGATTGGGAACAATTATTATCGCAGCAATTGTATTTTTCCTTGGTGGTGATCCATCAGCGATTCTTTCTTCGGGTGGCGGAAGCACACAACAGACTGAACAAAGAGAGCTCACTCAAGGTGAATTGCAGGTAGGTGAATTTATCAAAATGATTACTGCCGAAAACGAAGAAACCTGGGCTAAAATTTTCAAAGACAACGGAATGCAGTACAGACCTGCAAAAGTTGTTCTGTTTAAAACCGCTACACAATCAGGATGCGGTACAGCTCAGTCTGCAATGGGACCGTTTTATTGTCCTGCAGATCAGTCAGTTTATATGGATATGAGCTTTTTCGAAGAACTTCAAAATAGATTTGGTGCCAAAGTGACAGAATTTACAGTTGCCTATGTAATGGCTCATGAAATGGGGCATCACGTGCAAAATCTTTTGGGAACTTTAGATAAAACAGACCAACTGAGAAGAAGCGGAAAATACTCGGAAGCTCAATTGAATCAGGTTTCTGTAGCTACAGAACTTCAAGCAGATTTTTATGCCGGACTTTGGGCTAGATATTCCAATGAAAGAGAGCATTTTCTTGAGCCCGGAGATTTGGAATCTGCCGTAAATGCAGCTGAAGCTGTAGGTGATGACAATATTCAGGAAAGATCACAAGGATATGTAAATCAGGAAAGCTTTACACACGGTTCATCCGCACAGCGTAAAGAATGGTTCATGAAAGGATATAATTCCGGAGACATTAAGCAGGGCGATACTTTCAGCCAGCTTTTAAGATAAAACAAAAAACCTGAAGAAAATCTTCAGGTTTTTTTGTTTATTTCAGTTCAATAGGATTGCTGTTATTCTTAGCTTCCTCTTTTACTCTTTCTTCCATTCTTTTTCTCATGTCGGCCGGATTCTGATTTCCGCCTCCATTACGATTTCTCGGTGGATTGATTCCGCCGCTTCCACGCTGGCTGTTTATAAAAGCCGTTGGATCAGATTTATATTTTTCCTGCTGTTTAACGTAGTCTGTACGTTTTACTTTCATCGCATTTCCAAAAGAATTCATTTCAGGAAAATCAGCGATTTTATAATTTTTCATTAAATCAAAAGAATAATCTCCGCTGGAGTCTTCTGCTTTCACAACTAAACCGGGAAGTCCGCTGAATTTATATGGTCCATCCTGATAAGGAAGATCTGTTGTAAACCAAGCCGTCCATTTTCTTCCGCCAAAATCAGTTTCCGCTTTCTGTACTTTGTAATCTCCGATTTTTGTTGTTTCAGATAAAATTTTCCAATTTAAAGGGCGATCTTCTTCGTAAGTATAAATATCTCTTCCGATTCTGTCTTTATAAATTGTTTTCTGATCTTTTTTGTTCTTTTCGATGGAATAATTGATTACAGATCGTAAACTTTCCATCTGATCTCTATTAAATCCTCTTGCTCCGCCACTCTGGAAGTTAGCACGCATCACAGAATCCCTTTTGATCCTGTTTTCAGAATAAAACATCGATTTGTCTGCCGAAATGTCTAAATAGGCATTCTCAGTCTTAATATCATTTTTATCTTCTGCATTTGGCTTCATAGTGACCTGATATACAAATCTGTTGGTCTGCGCAAAAGTAATCTGCGCTAATAGTACCATAGCAAAAACGCCAATTTTTTTCATTATTTCTCTGATTTATAGTTTTGATTTTAAATTATAATCAAAGTTAAACCATCGATGATAAAAATTGATAAAATAAAAACACCGATTTTTATATACTGATTATTGTTCGTATTTTTGCATGATAAATCATTCTAAATAAATACAATGATAAAGGTTTCAGATCAGGCAAAGGTAAAAGCGATTCAACTGATGACAGAAGATGGCTTCAACCCTGCTGAAGATTATATAAGAGTTGGGGTAAAAAGCGGTGGTTGTTCAGGATTAGAGTATATGTTGGGCTTCGATAATAAGCAAAACGAAACAGACCAGATTTTTGAAGATAACGGTATTAAAATCGTTGTCGAAAAAAAATCTATACTTTACTTGGCGGGTACTACTTTAGAATATTCCGGAGGTTTGAATGGAAAAGGATTTGTTTTTAACAATCCGAATGCTGCCAGAACATGTGGTTGTGGCGAAAGTTTTAGCTTATAATTAGACGTTAGAAATTAGATTGAACTTAATATCTAATTTCTGACCTCTAAAATCTATTAAAATGAGTAAATATACTGAAGACGATTTACGCGTCGATTTAGAAAATAAAAAATATGAATTTGGTTGGGAAACCAAGATCGATTACGAAGATTTCCCAACTGGTTTAAATGAAGATATCGTCCGTGCTATTTCTGCAAAAAAAGAAGAGCCGGAATGGATGACAGAATGGCGTCTTGAATCTTACAGAATCTGGTTGAAAATGGTTGAGCCAACTTGGGCGAATATCAAATATGAAAAACCAGATTTTCAAGCGATCAAATATTATGCTGCGCCGAAAGCAAAGCCGGAATTAGAAAGTCTGGACGAAGTTGATCCTGAATTATTGGCTACTTTTGCAAAACTAGGAATCAACATCGAAGAACAGAAAAGACTTTCAGGTGTTGCTGTTGATATTGTAATAGATTCAGTTTCTGTAAAAACAACATTTCAAGATACATTGGCAGAAAAAGGAATTATTTTCTGTTCGATTTCTGAAGCCATTAAAAATCACCCTGATTTAGTAAGAAAATATCTTGGTAAAGTAGTTCCGAGAGGAGATAACTTTTATGCAGCATTGAATTCCGCAGTATTTTCTGACGGAAGTTTCTGCTATATTCCTAAAGGAGTAAGATGTCCGATGGAATTATCAACTTATTTCCGTATTAATCAGGCAGGAACGGGTCAGTTTGAAAGAACACTTGTTATTGCAGATGAAGGAAGTTATGTATCTTACCTTGAGGGCTGTACAGCTCCGTCAAGAGATGAAAATCAGCTTCACGCTGCTGTTGTAGAATTAATTGCAATGGACAATGCTGAAATTAAATATTCTACCGTTCAGAACTGGTATCCAGGAAATGAAGAAGGAAAAGGTGGAGTTTTCAATTTCGTAACCAAAAGAGGACTTTGTGAGTATAAAGCAAAAATCTCATGGACTCAGGTTGAAACCGGTTCTGCTGTAACTTGGAAATACCCTTCTTGTATCTTAAAAGGTGATGGTTCAATCGGTGAGTTCTACTCTATCGCTGTAACCAATAATCATCAGTATGCCGATACCGGAACAAAAATGATTCACATCGGAAAGAATACAAAATCAACGATTATTTCTAAAGGAATTTCTGCAGGAAAATCTCAAAACTCATACAGAGGACAAGTAAAAGTAATGCCTTCTGCAAAAGGAGCGAGAAACTTCTCACAATGTGACTCATTATTGATGGGTAACGAATGTGGAGCACATACTTTCCCTTATATCGAGATTAAAGATCCAACTGCACAGTTAGAACATGAAGCTACAACTTCAAAAATTGGTGAAGACCAGATTTTCTACTGTAACCAAAGAGGTATCGATACGGAAAGAGCAATCGCTTTAATTGTAAATGGATTCAGTAAAGAAGTTTTAAATAAACTTCCAATGGAATTTGCCATTGAAGCTCAGAAATTATTGGAGATTTCTTTGGAAGGAAGTGTAGGATAAGACTTCGACTCCGCTCAGTCTGACACGTTTTTGTCATTCTGAACGAAATAAAATGGAGTGAAGAATCTTCTATAAAAAAAATTCTTATTCGTCGAAAAGGCAACATAAATTAAAAAAGTTTTAAACATATATAATGCTTAATATTAAAAACTTACACGCCAGAATTGAAGATGGCGCTCAAATTTTAAAAGGTATCAATCTTGAAATAAAGCCGGGTGAAGTTCACGCAATCATGGGACCAAACGGAGCCGGAAAATCTACTCTTTCATCTGTAATTGCAGGAAAAGAAGATTACGAAGTTACTGAAGGTGAAATCCTTTTTCAAGGTGAAAACATCATCGAAGATGCTCCTGAAGAAAGAGCTCACAAAGGTATCTTCCTTTCTTTTCAATATCCGGTAGAAATTCCGGGAGTTTCTGTGACAAATTTCATTAAAGCTGCTTTAAACGAAAACAGAAAAGCAAATGGTTTGGAAGATATGCCTGCAAAAGAAATGTTGGCAATGATTCGTGAGAAGTCTGAGCAATTAGGAATAAAAAAAGATTTCCTTTCAAGATCATTAAACGAAGGTTTCTCGGGTGGTGAGAAAAAAAGAAATGAGATTTTTCAGATGATGATGCTGAATCCTAAATTAGCTATTTTGGATGAAACCGATTCAGGATTAGATATCGACGCATTGAGAATCGTTGCAGATGGTGTAAATACTTTTAAAAATGAAGGAAATGCCGTTCTGTTGATTACGCACTACCAAAGATTATTGAATTACATTCAACCAGATTTTGTACACGTTTTAGCGAACGGAAAAATCATTAAAACAGGCGACAAATCTTTAGCATTGGAATTAGAAGCAAAAGGTTACGACTGGTTGCTTAATTAATTTAAAGATTCAAAGCATTTAAAAATTTAAAAATTTAAAAATTAAACGCAATATTTGTCATTCTGTAGGAATCTAAACTTTTTACGACGGCAAAATAAACGTTCAAATAATGAGTTTAAACGAACAAATTTTAAATAATCACAGCGAATTTCTTAGTACCCTTCGTCACCGTTTTTTAGATGAAACGAGAGTTGAAGCATTAGGGAAATTTGTTAAACTTGGTTTTCCTACAAAGAAAGACGAAGAATATAAATATACCAACATTAAGGAAATCATCGAGAAAGATTATAATTTTTTCCCGAAAGAAAGCCATAATATCACCAAAGAACAGCTTGATGAGTTGCATTTGGGAGAAGAGAATTTTGACTGGATTGTTTTTGTAAACGGTCAGCTTCACAAAGAGCTTTCTAAAATTTCTATTGAAAATGCAGAGTTTTTATCGTTCAATTATGCTTTGAATGATGAGAATCATAAAGATGTTTTCGACAAATATTTTAATACGATTGCTGCAAAAGATTTAGCTTTTACAAATTTAAATCAAGCGTATTGCAAATACGGATTTTTCCTGAAGGTGCCTAAAAATGTTGTGATTGAAAAGCCAATCCACATTTTTTATCTATCTCAAAATCAGGAAGAAAATACGTTCTACAATACAAGGAATTTATTGATCGTAGAAGACGGCGCAAAAGTAGAAGTAATTGAAAGTCACCACAATTTTGACGAGACGTATGTTTTCACGAATTCTGTGACGGAGATTTTTACGTATCCGAATGCAAAAGCAGATTGGCATAAACTTCAGAACGACAATGATACTTCGTATTTGGTAGATCATACTTTTGCAAAACAGGAAAGAGATAGTTTAACGACGGTAAACACCTTCTCTTTTGGTGGAAAAATTGTGAGAAATAATTTAGATTTCATTCAGAATGGGTCGAATATCAATTCTTTCATGAACGGAATCACCATTATCGGAAAAGATCAGTTGGTAGATCATCATACAGCAGTTCATCACAATCAGCCAAACTGCGAAAGTTACCAAAATTATAAAGGTATTTTTAAAGATAAATCTCACGGAGTTTTCAACGGAAAAGTATTCGTAGATAAGATTGCTCAGAAAACTAACGCCTATCAGCAAAACAACAACGTTCTTTTGAGCGAAGGTGCTACTATTGATACAAAGCCTCAGTTAGAGATTTTCGCAGACGATGTGAAGTGTTCTCATGGTTGTACTGTTGGTCAGCTTAACGAAGACGCTTTATTCTATCTGAGAGCAAGAGGAATTTCTAAAAAAGAAGCTCAGGCTTTATTGTTATTTGCCTTTGCAAACGACGCAATGCAGAATATCGACATTGAGCCATTGAAAGAAAAAATTTCAAAGCTTCTGACAGAAAAACTGGAAGTAAATATTGAATTTTAAGAATAGGTATATATAAAATGATAGGGCGGTCACAAAAGTGATTGCCCTATTGTTTTTAATTATTTCAACCAGGATTGGTTCTCTTTTTTCTCAGATCGTTTCACTCCGTTATCAATATTATAAGCAAAACCCACCCCTAGAGTTTGCTTCAGCTGTGTTTTTTGGATCTGGTTATGATCGTACAATACATCAACCGTTATATTAGAAGAAATAAACCTGTTGATTTTCATATTTAAAACAGCTCCGTAAGAAAGCACAAGTCTTTCAGGATGATCCAAATAATTTGAGAAAACAGACGCCGTGTTGGTCAGGTTAATATTCTCCATGATTTTCAGTTTGTAAACAGCTGTTCCCAAAAAACCAAATTGAAACAGCATAGAATCTCCGTCGGTCTTTAAACCATAAGTTCCCGCTTTTTGCAATTCTTTATCCAAAACAAAAGTCATTCTTGCATTGGCAGGCCTTAAAGTCATTGTAAAATTATCATTTGGGCGATAAGTCACCCCGAGACCGACATTTACATAACCTGGTGCCATAAAATTCGAAATTTTTGCTGCTTCAGGATTATTTCCGTCTTCATAACCGGCTGCAAACTGTGACTGTAAATTGGCTCCTGCAGATAAATACCAGTTTTTTACAAATTCTTTTCCAAAGTTGGTCGAAAGATTAATAACATCCTGAGTTTTTCGGGTACCTACTCCTTGTGTATTGTTTTGTCCGTATCCGAGAACGATAATATTTTCCCAAAGATATTTTCCTTTTTCGTAAGTAATATTGTAATTTACTCCGGCAAGCCACCCAACATTATTGGCTCCCCCGCCGACCCAGTTTGAAAAGGAAGCTTGGTTGAGCATTAAAGTATTCTGAGCCTGAATAGACCATGTTTTTGTAGTATCTGCAACGGCAGTTTCTTTATTTGCTTCTTGGGAAAAAGCAAAAACTCCCCAAAAGAAAGAAATGGGTAATAAAATTTTTTTCATAACTAATATATTTAATATGTCTGTCTTAAAATCAAACACAGTTAATACAAATAAATAACATTTATGCTTATCTAAAGGTATCAAAGATATAATTAATCACAAATTAAAACCAGTTTCATTAAAAAAAATATAATTTTAAGCATAAAAAAAGTAATTCAGATCTGAATTACTTTCGATATTATTTTTTTATTTCTTTAACCAGAATTGATTATCTTTTCTATCCGATCTTTTCACTCCGTTATCAATATTGTATGCAAAACCAATCCCTAAAGTCTGCTTAAGCTGCGTTTTTTGAATCTGATTATGATCATACATCAGATCCAGGGTTACTATTGATGAAACAAACCTGTTGATTTTCATATTCAGGAGCATATTGTAAGACAAAACCATATGATCAGGTTTATCAAGATAATTTGAGAATATTGATCCCGTATTTGTCATTTCAATATTTTCCATCAGCTTAACTTTATAAATTGCAGAACCCAAAAAACCAAGCTGCATCAGGAAAAAATCTCCATCTGCTTTTAATCCGTAACTACCCGCAAACTGTAGTTCTTTATCGAGAACAAATGTAAATCTTCCGTTGGCCGGTCGTAGAGTAACAGTAAGATTTTCATTTGGTCTGTAAGTAATACCCAAACCGGCATTCACATAACCCGGCGCCATGAAATTTGATATTTTCTTTGCTTCCGGATTATTTCCGTCTTCAAAACCACCTGAAAACTGAGAGAGCAAACTGGCTCCCGCAGAAACATACCAACTTTTTGAAAACTGTCTCCCATAGTTTGTAGAAACATTAATTACATCCTGTGTTTTTCTTGTTCCGACACCCTTTGTGGTATTTTGACCGTAATTTAAAATAACAATGTTTTCCCAGAGGTTGCGTTCTTTCTCATACGTAAGATTATAATTAGCACTGGCCAGCCAACCGACATTATTGGCGCCACCACCTACCCAGTTTGAGAAGGCCGCCTGATTAAACATAACGCTGTTTTTGGCAATTATAGACCAGTGTCTTGGTTTTTTAATGGTATCAACTGCAGCAGAATCGCTGATAATGACCTGAGAAAATGCACTGAAACTTAAGTACATGAAAAACAATACAAAAACCTTTTTCATTAAACCGTTTTTTTCCATACAACAAATAATATATACTATTGAATTCTATTTCTGAAGGATATTTACATTCAATTAAACCCAAATTTATTACTTTTTGTCGCAAAAGGCAACCGCAAAGTAAAATCATCGCCAAAATTTCCGAAATTTATACTTGGCTTTTGATTTGACAGCTTATCTCTATGATTAAAAACATAATTCATAAAAAAGCAGTTTTTGCACCACTTATCATGCTGGCTGCGATGTGGTTTGGATATCTTCTTCAAACGCAGGGGTTTTTCTCTAGTTGCTTTGGTGCGATCATTCCGCTTTTACCGGAAGGCTTGCTCGGAATTATAACTTCTCCTCTTTTACACGGAAGTATTGATCATATCGTGGGAAATTCAATCCCGATTGCAGTTTTGATGTTCTTACTGTACCAATTTTACAATGAAGTGGCTACAAAAGTATTTATTATGGGTTGGCTAAGTACAGGACTTTTGCTTTGGCTACTTCCTCCGATTGATATGATGACCGGAGAATATCTTTATACCTGTACCATTGGAGCAAGCGGTGTTGTTTATGTTCTGGCTTTTTTCCTTTTTTTCAGCGGTGTCTTTAGATGGAATATGAAGCTTCTTACCATCTCGCTTTTGGTTGTACTCTATTATGGAAGTTTAATTTGGGGAATGTTTCCTGAAGAATTTTTTTACAATCTTGAAGAACCGAGCAAAATCTCATGGCAGGCGCATTTATCAGGAGCCTTAATGGGAAGTGCAATGGCTTATATTTTTAAAAGTTCAGGCGAGAAAAAGAAAAAATTTATCTGGGAATTTCCTAATTATTACAGTGAAAAAGATGATAAGCTTTGGCAGGAATATAAAGAAAACCATCCCGATGATTTCTTAGAACTTCCTCATAAAAAAAGAGACGACATTTGGGATCATCTTGAAGAATTACGAAGAAAATAAAACTTAAATTCTGTACATTTGAGTAAAATAAAAACGCAAATGTACACCGAAGAGCAACTCTATTCTATCGCCTTACGTAAGTGCAGCCTGATCGGCGATGTTACATTCAATAAATTAGTAAGAACTTTTGGCAGTGCTAAAACAGTTTGGGAAACCCCTAAGAAAGAATTAAACAAAACCGACGGGATCGGCAAAAAGATCGTTGTAGACATCGGAAATCCTGAACATCTGAAGTTTGCCGAAAAAGAAATTCTCTTTTGTGAAAAAAATTCTGTTCAGATCAAGCTCCGTCATCAGAATGAGCTTCCGGATTTATTAAATGAATGTGATGATGCTCCTGCAATTCTTTACCAAAAGGGAAATTTTAATTCAGATTTAAAAGCGGTAAGTATTGTCGGAACACGAAATATTACTTCTTACGGCAAAAAATTTATCGAAGACTTTTTTACAGAAACCAAAGATTACAGATTTCAATCTGTAAGCGGACTGGCTTTAGGCGTAGATAAGGAAGCTCACGACTTTTCTATTCAGAACAAAATCCCTACGGTTGGTGTTTTAGCTCATGGGTTTCACACATTTTACCCGTCAAAAAATAAAAAACTTTCAGAAAAAATACTCGAAGAAAACGGAGTTTTACTCACTGAGTTTAATTCTTCACAAAAACCCGACCGCGAAAACTTTATCCAGAGAAACAGAATCGTTGCCGGACTTTCGCCTTCGACAATCGTTGTAGAAACTGCTTTTGGTGGTGGCTCAATTTCTACAGCAACCTTTGCCAACGGTTATAATCGGGAAGTTTATGCGCTTCCAGGAAAAATCACTGATAAATATAGCCAGGGCTGTAATCATTTAATTTTGCAAAATAAAGCGACTGCCATTTCGACCATAAAAGATTTAATAGATTTATTAGGTTTTAATCAATCTTCACACAAAATTGAAGAGCTATTTCCTTCAAGCGAAATAAACATTCAATTGACTGAAAATCAATCACTAGTCTATGAAATAATTATGAAGAATCCGAACATCAATTTAGATGAATTAATCCAGAAAATGGATCTCTCATCACACAAAATATTGCCGATAATTCTTGAACTCGAGCTTTTAGGGAGAGTAAAATCACTTTCCGGGAGACAATTTGTTGCGATTTAAGAATTAACGATTTCTTAATATTTCATTATTTCACATATAACATTTAATTTTTAATAAAATTTAAACAAAAATTATCAGTTTAATAATATTACGGCGCATTATTATTCAATTTTCCATAAATAATAAATGAGCTATTGTGAATCTTGAAAAAAAAATTAAATTTGTTGACATAATATTCAACCCTACCTAATATGGAACAATATAATATTGACCAGAAAATTCAGGAGTTTATTGCAAAAATAGAAGCAAAGAACCCGAATGAACCGGAATTTTTACAGGCAGTAAAAGAAGTTGCCGTAACTGTAATTCCGTTTATTTTGACAAGAAAAGAATATACAGGCATGAAGCTGCTTGAAAGAATGGCTGAAGCTGAAAGAATTATTATTTTCAGAGTTCCATGGGTAGATGACAAAGGTGAAATTCAGGTAAACAGAGGTTTCAGAATTCAGATGAACTCTGCAATCGGGCCTTACAAAGGAGGAATCCGTTTCCATCCAACTGTAAACTTGTCAGTTCTTAAATTTTTAGCATTCGAACAAGTGTTCAAAAACTCTTTGACTACACTTCCAATGGGTGGTGGTAAAGGAGGTTCAGACTTCGATCCGCAAGGTAAGTCTGATATGGAAGTAATGCGTTTTTGCCAGGCTTTCATGACAGAATTGTGCAAACATATCGGTCCTGAAACAGATGTTCCTGCAGGAGACATCGGTGTTGGAGCGAGAGAAATCGGATATTTATTCGGTCAGTACAAAAAAATCAGAAACGAATTTACAGGAGTTCTTACTGGGAAAGGTCTTGCTTACGGAGGCTCATTAATCCGTCCTGAAGCAACTGGTTACGGTGTTGTATACTTCGCTGAGCAAATGCTGAAAACAATCGGACAGACTTTCAAAGATAAAACAGTAACGGTTTCAGGTTTCGGAAACGTAGCTTGGGGAGTTATCAAAAAAATAAATGAATTGGGAGGAAAAGTTGTTACTATTTCCGGACCAGACGGTTATATTTATGATAAAGATGGAATCGATGGTGAAAAAATCGATTACTTGTTAGAATTAAGATCTTCAGGAAACAATAGAGCTGAAGATTATGCTAAAAAATATCCATCAGCAGAATTCCATGCAGGAAAACGTCCTTGGGAAATAAAATGTGACGTTGCGATTCCTTCTGCAACCCAGAATGAATTAGACCTTGAAGATGCTAAAAGATTGGTTGAAAACGGTTGCGTTTGCGTAACTGAAGCAGCAAATATGCCTTCAACGCTTGATGCCATCAACTATTTCCTAGAGAACAAAGTATTATTCTCTCCAGGAAAAGCTTCAAATGCAGGCGGTGTTGCAACCTCCGGTTTAGAGATGACTCAGAACTCAATCAGACTAAACTGGACTTCAGAAGAAGTTGATGCAAGATTAAAAGAGATCATGATCGGAATCCACAAAGCTTGTAGAGACTACGGTAAAGAGGAAGACGGCTATGTAAACTACGTAAAAGGTGCAAATATTGCCGGCTTCGTAAAAGTAGCAGAGGCAATGCTAGCTCAAGGAGTAGTATAAAATATAAAGGTCGGGAAAAGTTTCCCGGCCTTTTTTCATAAAGCCTGTTCCCGGGGTTTAAATGGGAAAAAAGTAATAGTGAAAGTGAAAGCATTGAATGTCCAGTTCAATGCTTTTTTTTACGTTCAAATTCATCTATTTTGACTTTTTAACAGGAGTTGACGGCGTTGTGGTAGTACCCGCTCCCGATCCTGTCATCGGTGTAGTAACACCCGTATTTACAGTTCCGCTAGTATTTAGACTTCCTGTAGTTCCAATGTTGACTGTTCCCGGAGATGAAACTTTATTATCGATAATGCCCGTACTTAGGGGAAGCGTTCCGTTTGGGGTTGCTGAGTTAACCGCTCCGTTGTTCATCGTGTCTAAATTACTGTTCATTATTCCATTGAGATTGTTCCCTGTGCTTAATTGATTATTATTTAATGCTTTCACATCTGAATTAAGATTTCCTCTGGGAATAATCGTTCCCTTCTCAGTTGTTGTTGGTGTTGTAACAGTCGTTGAACCTGTCTTTCTATTCTGAGGCGATGTTTGCGCTGAAACAGCAAAGATACCTCCTATTGCAAAAATTGCTAAAATTAATTTTTTCATAAAATAATATTTTGTTGGTAATGAATAGTATACAAATAACATACAACTCAATTATCAACGAGTGACATTAACATTTTTTATGAGTTTCGATAATTAAAGATGACTTTCTTTAGAAGGATAAAAATGCATGAAGAAAAATCATTGAATGTACTATTCAAAACTTTTTTATTTTTATTAAAACATTTGCAATGAAAAATACATTCAATAATTTTGAAGAATATTTTCTTCTTTTCACGGAAGAAGTACAGAAAAAACTTGAAGTTTTGAGAAAAACAATTCATTCTCAAGACCATGATTTTGAAGAATATATAGGTTACCAAATGCCTGCTTTTAAATATAAAGACAAACCTCTGGTTTACTTCGCCGCCTACAAAAATCACATTGGTTTTTATCCGCTTCCCGAAGCTTTAAAAGAGTTTGAAAACGATTTTATTGAAAGAAAATACAAGTATTCAAAAGGTGCAGTGCAGTTTCCTTTAAAGGAGGAACTACCTTTGGAACTGATCGGGAAAATGGTGCAGTTTAGAATCTCCGAAATAGATGAAAATTTTTGAAGTTGGAGCGGCTCCGGAGGAGCCAAACCTTTGTAGAAGAAGTAATTTCAACATTTAAAGAGCTCCGTAGGAGCGACACGTTTTTAAAATTAAAATTTCAGAACTTCGAGTGACAAAATTATTTATTTAAATTCTTCATCATACTTTCCACAAACTCAAATGCAGCCGGACAAATCACTGTATTTTTTATCATTAAATGATTAATCTGATAAATCTTTTTTCGGTCTGTATGCGGATATTCACGACACGCTTTCGGGCGCACATCGTAAATCGAACAGGTATTATCAGAATTCAGAAAAAAACACGGAAGATTCTGCAAAACTTTGTCGTTTTCTTCATCAACACGTAGAAATTTTGCTTCAAAATCAGCTTGTTTCATCCGGAGGTGCTTTGAAATTCTCTCGATGTCTTTTTCGGTATAAAGCGGACCGGTTGTTTTACAGCAATTGGCACATTGAAGACAATCTATTTTCTCAAAAACTTCTTCATGGGCTTCCTGAACAACATAATCGAGGTTTTTAGGAGGCTTCTTTTTTAAACCTTCTAAGAATTTTTTATGCTCTTTCTGCTTTTGTAGAGCTTGTTTTTTGTATGCTTCTAAATCCATTATGCTCTTTCCATATCAAAAGCCGGAAGTTCGACTTTCTGATATTCATTAATTTTATCAAGATCCAAAATAGTTGAATCTTTCTCTTTATCCGGATAGTACATTGTACTGAATTTTGCTCCGTAGATAATCTCACGCGAAACATATGATGATCTTTGTACCACCGTATTTGAAAATACTTCATCAAATGCACGTACATGAACGATAATTTCAATATTTGTATTTTTAAAATCATCTTCAGAAAATCCGAAAAAAGGAGAATTCTCATCAATTTTATGTACGATCGTCCAGTTCAGAGCTAGGGTATTAATTTTACTTAAATGAGTTTCCAAGCTGTAAAAATTGCTCTTCAGTGTTTCTCCTTCATTAATTTCGATTGCCGCCGAAAGCGTAACATCTGCATCCGTTAACGCATTATTTTTATAAGGCGCCAATCTGAACATCAGTGCAGTAACATCCTGAAAAGGAGCAATCAAAGCAATATCCGAAAATCTGAGATAAGCTCTCGGTCTTGAAAATCTACCATAAAACAAACCTGTAGCAATGGCAAAGGTAAGCAATCCTAAAAATGCCTCAAAAGTAGCCACTAAACTTGCCAAAAACCCGATCGGAGCAATTCTTCCGTAACCTACCGTGGTAAAGGTTTGGGAGCTGAAGAAAAAAACATCAATGAATTCATTCATCGGATCGCTTTTATCGATTCCGGTAAGATGCTCCACACCGATCAGATAATAAATACATGCAAAAATGAGATTAATGAAAATATACATCACCACCAGATAAGTGATAAAGCGAAATGATGATAAATTCAGCATCGTATGGTACCAACTGAGCCTGTTGAAAACATTCACTCCTCTTCTTCTTACATTCGGGAGACCGTCTTTATTGATAAACCTTCCGGATGCACGACTTCCAAAACCGCTGTTTTCTGTGTTTTCCTGTGTAATTCTCTTTCTGAAACCTCTTGCCATAATTATTTAAATCATTTTGTGTTTTATTCAATTTTAATAGGTCAATATTTTGCAAAGATAAAATATTGTTTTTATGAATCTTATCAATCTTATGGAGTTCTTTAAGATTTGAAATTACGCTAAATTTGATGTGTTATTTTAAGCTTAAAATTTAAAAAAATCCCTATGAAACATTTAGAATCAAGAGAAGATATAGAACTGTTAGTCAATTCATTTTATACAAAAGTAGTTAAAGATGAAACAATTGGTTTTTTCTTCAAAGACATCGTAAAAGTAGATTGGGACAAACATTTACCAAAGATGTATTCTTTTTGGGAAACCATTTTATTCGGACAAATGAGCTACAAAGGAAATCCGATGGCAGTACATTTCCCGATCAACCGGATGGAAGCGATGGAAAAAAGACATTTCGAAAAATGGCTTGAACTCTGGAAGCAGACGATTGAAGAAAACTTCACAGGTCAGAACGCATCAATGGCGATCACAAAATCTGAAAATATTGCCAACCTGATGGCATATAAAATGGAAATGGCAAGAAAACTCTAGCATTTCGAGTTCCAAGTTTAAAATTTAAAGTTATGGCACAATCACTGTGAAAATATAAGCTGCCAAATTCACGAGCAGAACGGTTCCGTAAAGGATATTTGTTTTTCCCCTGCTTAAAGATAACATGACGATAAAAACAGATAAGCTGAGAAGGATAATATCTTTTTTATCTAAGCCTAAAACAAGCGGAATATCATACATGATACAAACCACAGAAACTGCCGGAATACTTAATCCGATACTTGCCAAAGCTGAACCTAATGCCAAATTCAAGCTCGATTGAATCTGATTATTCCTTGCCGCTCTGATTGCCGCTAAACCTTCGGGTAAAAGAATGACAGCTGCAATAATCACCCCAACCAAAGACTTTGGCGCGCCAACACTCTGAACCATATCTTCAATGGTTTTTGAAAGCCCTTTCGCCATCAAAACCACAATAACCAAACAAATTACCAGAAAGAAAAAACTAAAAATCGCCTGACTTTTATTCGGAATATAATGCTCTTCACCACTCTCTTCATCAGGAACGATAAAGTAGTTTCTGTGTCTTACGGTCTGAACCATCAGAAAAACCCCGTAAATTACTAAACAGGCAATCGATACAAAAATCAGCTGTGCATCGTTATAAAATGGTCCGTTTACGCTTGAAGTGAAATTAGGAAGCACCAGAGTAATCACCAGAATCGAAACAATACTTACCAAATAAGTTGTCGCTGAAGTTCTTGCAAAAAACTGTTCGTAATACTTTACACCACCCACCAAAACACAGATTCCGATAATTCCGTTGAGAATGATCATAACGGCGGCAAAAACAGTATCTCTGGCTAAAGTTATAGCTTGTTCACCTCCTGCAACCATCAGAGAAATAATCAAAGCAACTTCAATAATGGTAATACAGAGCGCCAAAATAATTGTTCCGTAGGGTTCGCCGACTTTATGGGCAACAACTTCAGCATGATGCACTGCAGACAACACACTTCCCGTTAAAAGAATTCCTGCAATAACATCGTAGATGACACCAGTTCCCATCAAATTAAGGAAGTAATAAATTACCGCCAAAACAGGAAAAACGTACGTATAATGTAAAAAGTCTTTAAGCTTCATAAGTGTTCCTAAAATACAAAAAATCTATGAAATTTACAATCTTAAAAGAAAATATTAATCAAATTTTAATGACACCACAGCACAAAATCCTGAAAATCGGTGAGCATATGAAGGAGCAATCCGATGCCGATCAATCTTAAATTTCCTTTAAAAAATAGCAGCAAAAAATACACCGCAATGGCATAATAAGAATGTAGAAAATGAAAACCGATGCTCATTCTGTCCGGATCAAAAACCGGGTCAGCAAACAAATGATCGAGATCAACAAGCATCGTTGCCAACAGAATAAGATATGCTTTTTTCCATTGTTTGCGGTAAAAAACAAAGGCAATTACCACCGGAAAAGCCAGATGGAGAAAATAATGCGTACATGTTTTAAGTAAAGCAATTTCAGGAGGACACATTTTATCTGAGTATTAAAGGATACTGGTCTTTTTTAAACTTAATTTTTAAGGAATAATCCAGATTTTTGTTTCCGTAGAAAATGTATTCAATTGTATTGAAAAATTTCTTATCCGAATCACTCAGTGTTTTAAACGATGAATACAATAAAGCATTATTTTTAATGAAAATAAAATTTTGTTTTCTGTTCTCATTTAATTTTATTGGACTTTGTGTAGATTTTATTGAAATCTGATTTTCAGTCTTACTAATCAAATTAGGTTGAAACGGAATTACCGTGAATTGATTTTGATCGTTAATCCATTTTTTGCTTTGAAAATAATTCCAGGTTTTATCCGGATCTGACGTTTGCATAAGAATATGATAATTCGGCTGAACGATTTTCTGATAACTGATTTTTTCAATTTCATTAAAATTATCATCATAACCATAGCTGATAATCGTATCGTTGACTTGAGCTAATTCCGCTCTTATCCTCAAATGATTAACCGATACAGAATCATTTAAATCTTTGTTAAAAACTGCAGCTATTTTTTTTACATTTTCTTCATTTAGTTCAGTCTCTAAAAATTGAGTTTTTGTCAGCAGATCAGAAATAAGTGATGAAAAATCTGTTTTGTTTTGCTCATTTTTAATTTCAATTTCATCATCATTAATGAAAATTGAAAAATTCTGAGTTCGCAATTCAGAAATAAAAGAAATACTTCCTAATCCATCATTTACAAAAGAATCTGCGCTAAGCTTTTTATTTTTGAATGTTTCAGAAAGTGGTTTGCCAATATTTTTAATATTTAAATCTGAAGTTCCTACGATACATTTTTCGCCTTCAATCTTAATGAAAAGCTGATTGTTTTTAAACTCATCTTTTCCTGCATTGACAAACTTCCGGTTTTTTAAAAAAGCTGACAATTTTGCTTTATCATTGATTTCCAAAACACAATACCATTCAGAAACTTTGGTATCTTTAAGATGAAAAACCTGTATAAAATCGGGAATTTCTAATCCGGAATCTGAAACGGAAATTTTGTTTTTATCTTTTTTTCCGTCCTCAAACCACTTTGAAGGATGAACCAGAAAGCTGAAAATATATTGTTTTGTTGCTTTTTTTACATCAACCAAAATCAGAATGTCTGCATTTTCGGGAATATATTTTAAGTTTTTATCTTTATAAAAAAACAAAAAATACGTACCGACCGAAAGCAGAATTGCGATGATAAAAACAATATATTTTTTCTTCATGAATTTCCGGTAAATAAATGTTTTGGCTAAAGCCAATTTTGACTATAAATAATGTAAAACGGGCTAAAGCCCGTTCCTGTTGAACTTTACAAAGTAGCCGATGATTTGTGAGTAAGAGACGTTTTATAAATTTCATCAAACAAATCGAAGAAATACATCAGACTGTTTTCAGAATCGGTTTTAATATTGTAATTCATTTCAGTCTGAATACTTTGTCCATTCACTTCTGTTTTAAAATACATTTCACCGACATATTTTTTCAGAATATCAAGTGTTGTTTTTTCAGATTTGCTTTTAAATTCTTTATCCAGACCAATCAAAAGCTTCTGAATGTTTAACCTTCCTGATAAAGGATATTTTGCAGAATCTTTCATCCATTGCTTAGATACATCCGATTGATTTTGCGCTTTGATATTGTCTTTAGCCGTCGTAAGATATACCACTCCGTCTTTTACGGTGAAGAAGATCTCATCAAGATATCCGTCTTTATTTTTTTCGTCTTTAAAAGTCAGGAAGTCGCCATCTTTAGAGAATTTTTTAGACATTTCTTTGTTGCTGACTAACATATCGAAAATACGTTTCCAATAGCCTTCATTTTCGGTAGCGAATGCAAAAGTAAAGTCGGGAACCATCACGTCTTTGGTTTTCTTTACTTCTTTTTCATTGTAACTGTCGTCGTAATCGTAATCGGTGTATTCTACATTTTTAGATTTCAATTCGTTCAGAACAAAAATTCCGTTTCCGGGAGCGATTTTAGCAATTGCTTCTTCATCCAGAGCAATCTTCATGGTTTCAACAATCAGCTCCAGTTCTTTCTGATATTCAGCTTCTCCAGCTTCTTTCATCATGCTGTACATCATATCGAAATATTTGTAGCCATTGATGTTCATGACGTAGTAACCCACACTTTTATCATTGATAAGTGCAGCCAGTTTTTTATTCTTTTTTCCTTTATAAACCTCAGAAATACTCTTTTGGGTTGCCTCATTTTTATGCTGATAATGATTAACCATTCTTACTTTATCTTTATCAAAATAAAGGTTGTAAGCAGAGTTGGAATTATACATTTTACCTAAAAAACTACTGAAATTAAACCCTTTGTAAAGCTGTTTGTAAATTCCCTGATTAAAAATTTTCTCATAATCTGCATAAATAAAAGCATCCGAATTGCCGTCTCTGAAGCTCAGCATATCTTTCGGAACTTCAAGGTTTAAATTTGAACTGAAATATCGGTCAAAAGAATCTTCTGCCAGTTTTTTTACGATTTTGAATTTTTCAATATTCAGCGAATCCATTTCTTTTTGATAAATGGAATCGGGAGCATACGGTTCTGCCTCATAATAATCATCCTGTGAAATGGGTGGCGGCATCACTTCAACTTTCGGAGCATAGGTAGAATCCTCTATTGCTTCAGCCGGTTCTATCTTTTCTTCAGGATATTTGTGATGTTTTTGCAGGTATTTAATATCTTTTTGAATTCTCAAAATCTCCGCATTATTATCTTTGATATTTTGCTTTAAATAACCAACTTCATCTTTCAGATATTCAATCTCTTCTTTATAATCAAAGGGTTTCACTTCTTCAGCATAAGCACCATCAATTGCTGCTGTAGCCGCACTATCAATAGCAACACCTGTACTATCTACAGCATATACACCTTCATCCCATCTGTAAGGTTTCTGATAACTGATCATGCTTAAAACGGCACGATTTTCATTCCAGGCTACGAAGATGTCATTATCCAAATCAACATACGAATACTTGTTTTTTCGGGTAACCTCCTGTCCTTTTTTCTTTACAGAACTAATGAACTCCTGAAATTTTTCTTTATTGTCTAAAGTAAAATGCGTGTTGTAAGACTTTACAGAATCATTAACCGTTGCATAATGATACTGAATCGCATCATATTTAATTCCGGTCTTGGAATAATCGTTCCACGACGCTTTTTTCTCTTTTTCGTTAATCTGTTTCAAAAACGGATTGAATTTCTCCCAGTTGATTTTTGAATTCAGCTGTTTTCCGTTGATTTCCATATAAAAAACAGCATTTTGAGGGATTTTCATATCGTTTTGAGCGAAAACGGCTGTAAAACCCAAAAGTAGAATGGTAATGATTTGTGTTTTAAAAAAAAGAGTTTTCATATTCAGTTTGGTTATTATTGAAGGATAATATTGTTTTGAGTCTGCTTTTTCTGAAGGATAAAATCTAAAATACTTCCGTCGAGTTTCAAAGCTTTTTTATTGGGAGCTATTTGATAAGCAGTGTTCGATTGCGATTTAATCGTATTCTCAAACTGCATAATGGATGTGTATTTTGCTCCGTTGAAAACCTCTTTGTCTGCAGAGCTCAGTTTATCGTAATCACTTTTAAAAGTATTGATCTTGTTTCTCGTGAAAGATTTTGCCGCTAAATTCTGACTGTAAATTTTCGTCGGGATCATTTTGCCTAAAATATTCTTGGCCTTCAGTTGTTCCAATCCGGCATTAATGTTTTCAATTTTTCTGAAATTACAGCTTAATTTGATGATATAATTATCAAAATCCATCGAAGTTTTCACATTGGAAATTCCGGGTGTTGTTTTAAAAATTCTTGCAGCTTCGTTGATCTTGCTTTCAATCTCAGCTTTTTTCGGAACTTTTTTACCATTAATAGTTTCCATTTTTGAAATGGAAGCCAATCTTGTTTTGCTCTTGCTTGCATTTAGAATTAATGAATATTCTCCGCTTCCATCGGCTTTTACATTGACTTTATCTAAAATATCAAAACAGCTCGTCAGAAGAAATAAAGGAATCAGCAGGAAAATCTGCCTGAAGTATGTTTTCATAAGTTGGTGTTGATCAACAAATTTACTTATTTTTAGTTTGAGCGCTATCAAAAGTGAAATCAATCATGTTTATATTTAAATTCTTCCTTTCAGATAATCCTGGCGCAAATCTTCGTCTAATTTTTCGATAGCGTAACGAAGACACGTTCTCGGCATTTCTTTGTAGTATTGATTAAGATAAGAGATCAATTCGGCTTCATTTTTATTTCCCATTTCTCTCAAAAGCCAGCCATTTGCTTTGTGCATCAAATCATGAGGATGATGAAGATTCTGTGTTACAAATTCCTTCGTCAGTTCAAACGAACCTTTTTTAATGTAATACATCGTCCCGACAATCGCCACTCTTTTGAACCACATTTTTTCGGAAAAAGCTAAATCTCTCAATAGGTTTTCTTTCTGATTTTCAAAAGCATACCGACCTAAAATCTTGTAACAGCTTGTATCAACCAAATCCCAGTTATTAACGAAATCCAGATTTTTCAGATAGAAATTAATGATCTCTTCTTTCAGCGCTAGATCTTTCGTTTTTTCAAACTTGTGAATCAGCATAATCAAAGCTGTCAAACGATGTTCGTGATACGGAGAAGACAATAACTCGCCTAGTTCATTTAAAGAAATTTTAGCATAATATTCTTTAGCAACCGCCCTTTGATCAGGAACTTTTACCCCTAAAAACAAATCGCCTTCACCGTATTCTCCTTTTCCGGTTTTGAAAAATTTAGGAAAAAAAGCTGCTTTTTCGGGAATGGACAAAACAGCTAATGATTCTTTGATTTCCTTTAGAATATTATTTGTCATCTTTGTAAAGATCTTTATGATGAGTGGTTTTTACAAAAAATAAATCCTGTCCGTTTTTGTAAATATTGAGCCAGGAACCATCAGGTAGAACCTTAGTTGTAAAGGTTATTCCTCTGGCAAAAACTTTAGAAGTTTCCAGAGCAGCCATCTGATCTGAAAAATTAGTCACTACGAGTGGTGATATGTCTAGTTTTCCCGTTCCGCTATTTTTTATTGTTTCTAATAAAAGTTGATATTGACTGAAATGAAAATCACCCTTGTTTTCATCTTTTATTATATAATATAATTTTTGAAGATCTAGTAAAAGTTCTTTGTTTAAAGGATTTTTTTGATATAGGTCTTTTGCTTTCTCTAAAACTTCAGCTGCTTTTTTAAATGAAATATTTCTGTTTGAAAACTTGGTAACTTCATCAAGAATATCATTAAACTCTGACCTTTTAAAACCATAGTCTACATAATTATTTCCGTAATAAATATAATTGAGCTGCTCCTGATTCATTGACTTTGGATCTGTTTTAAAAATCTCCAAATTATCGTAGTAAAATTTTTTAGGATCGTTTGTCACATCCGCTTTTATGTTTTCAATATTGACCTGGGAAAAGCAAAAACTATAAGACAACAACAGGAAAAACAGCAGCTTTTTCATACCTTATTTATATTGACTGACAAACAATTAATGACTTTCTTCTAAAGCAATACTTTCGAGCTCTTTTTCTTCATCAGCAATCTTTTTCGGATTGGCTACTTTTGCAATCGTAAGACCCTGAACAACAATAGAAAATACAACTACACAATAAGTAATACTTAAAATAGCATTACTATACTCATTCTTCGGAATAGACATTGCCAATGCGATAGAAACACCACCCCGGATTCCGCCCCAGAATAAAACTTTTATCGTTTGCGGACTGAACCTTGTTCTGAATGACATAAACTTCGTCGGTCCCCAAATCGAAATAAATCTTGCAATTAAAACCACAATAATTGCGACAATTCCCGGAACGATGTAATGGTTCAGATCTTTAATCATCAACAATTCGAATCCGATGAAAAGGAATAAAACGGCATTCAAAATTTCGTCGATCAACTCCCAGAATTTAATCAAGTAATCCTGAGTGATGGATTTCATTTTAAATTTAACATTAAAATTACCCATAAATAATCCGGCTGCAACCATCGTCAACGGTCCTGAAACATGCATCTGTCTTGCGACAAGATAACCTCCCATCACAACAGCAAGCGTAACCAAAACCGAGATAATATAATCATCGACTTCACGCATTAATCTGGAAGTAACATATCCTAATACAACTCCCAGTAACAAACCGCCTCCCGCTTCTTTTGCTAACAGAATTCCAATACTTTCAATTCCTAAATCAACCTCATTTCCGATCGCCAACTGCAGAACAACCGTAAAAACAACTACCGCCATACCGTCATTAAATAATGACTCTCCGGCAATTTTTGTCTCTAATGACTTTGATACATTTGCCTGTTTTAAAACACTTAAAACCGCAACCGGGTCTGTAGGAGAAATCAAAGCTCCGAAAACCAGACAGTAAATGAACGGAATATGCAATCCTATAAACGGAAGCAAATAAAACATCCCAAAACCTACTATAAAAGTCGAAATAATAACTCCCGCCGTCGAAAATATGAGAACCGGCCGGAATTGCTCCTTCAAATCGTTGATATTAATATGAATTCCTCCCGCAAAGAGCAGAAAATTCAACATTGCGCCCATCAAGACTTCAGTAAAATCAATACCGCTCATCAGATCATGCAAATGCGTAAAAGTTTTCGGAAGAAATTTTTCGCCAAATAGTACAAGAATGATAGAAACTACGATTGCAATGACCATGATCCCGATGGTACTCGGAAGTTTTAAAAATCTGTAATTGATATAGGCGAAAATAGATGCTAATACGATTAACGCTGAAAATGAATAGTATAACTCCAAAACTAAGTTTTTTTTAAAAAAATTTAAAAGTCCATATAGAGAACTTTGATATATAATGTGTTGCTGTCTTTTGTCCAGACATCCATCACCGAATCTTTATAAGTTGTTGAATGTCTGGAATAATCCTGACCGACATTCATAATATTGAGAAAAATATATTCGTCACCAACAGAATTGACAACAAAAGCTGTTTTTTCAGACTTTCCGTCTCCGGAAGTTTTTATGGCGTTGGTCAGAAGTCTCAATTGCGAAAGGTGATGTACAAAATCATCTACTTTCTTGGTCTGATCGTATGCTCTGAGCAAAATAAGAATCACATCAAGATTGGTAGGATCTTTTATGTAAAGAACCTTTCCTTTTTTAATACATTCTTCAAAATCACCTGCTTTAAATGCTTCTGCAAGTTCCTTAAAATCATTATCTAAAGTCGAAATTTTATCATTCCTGAAATTTCTGCCATAATACAAATGACGGGCTTCAATGCTGTCTAAAGATTTAGGCATTCCTTTAAACTTAAAAATCAGCTTTTCGTAGTTGTAATTTGACTTCGGATTATTAAGATTTTTCTCAATTTCCTTGAAATCAAGTTTTTGGCTGAATCCTAAAAAAGGAATGACGAGGATAAGAAATAAGAATTTTAATCTCATTCTTCTTTATTTTCGTTTTCCTCTTCATCGTTATCGAAATATTCGAAAAGGAAATCGTTGTAGGGAAATCTGGAAATGTGAATTTTCATGACCTCATCATAGATCAGTTTTTTCATTTCCGGGAAATTCTCTTTCGTTAAAGCCGAAATGAAAACTGCAGGATGTTTGGATTTTGCCATCCATGTTTTTTTCCATTCTTCCAGTGAAACATTTTTCTTTGTACTTGGTGTAAGATCATCATCGTCTTTCTTTTCATAGCTGAAATCATCGATTTTGTTAAAAACCATGATCATCGGTTTCTGATGTGCATTGATTTCCATTAAAATCTGATTCACCGATTCGATGTGGTCTTCAAAACTTTCGTGAGAAATATCAACAACGTGAATAAGAAGATCGGCCTCTCGAACCTCATCCAGCGTCGATTTGAAAGACTCCACCAACTGCGTAGGCAATTTTCTGATGAAACCAACCGTATCGGTCAAAAGAAAGGGTAAATTTCCGATAACAACTTTTCTCACGGTGGTATCTAAAGTTGCGAACAATTTATTTTCAGCAAAAACCTCAGACTTGGATAAGGCATTCATTAAAGTAGATTTTCCTACGTTGGTATATCCCACCAAAGCGGCACGAACGACTTTTCCGCGGTTATTTCTCTGAGTTGCCATCTGTTTGTCGATGGTTTTTAGCTTATCTTTCAACAAGGTAATTCTGTCACGGATGATCCTTCTATCGGTTTCGATTTCTGTTTCACCGGGTCCGCGCATCCCGATTCCCCCTTTCTGTCTTTCAAGGTGGGTCCACATTCTGGTCAATCTCGGAAGCAAATATTGGTATTGCGCAAGTTCGACCTGGGTTCTTGCGTAAGAAGTCTGCGCTCTTTGGGCAAAAATATCAAGAATAAGATTGGTTCTGTCTAAGATTTTCACCTCAACCTCTCTTTCAATATTTTTGAGCTGAGAAGGAGACAATTCGTCATCAAAAATAATGGTTCCAATCTCGTTTTCTTTGACGTATTCTTTTATTTCCAGAATTTTCCCGCTCCCTACAAAAGTCTTGGAATCCGGTTGGGTTAATTTCTGAGTAAAACGACGATCTACAGTAGCTCCCGCAGTGTAAGCGAGAAACTCAAGTTCATCCATATATTCTGTCAGTTTATCTTCATCCTGTTGCTGCGTCACAACCCCCACCAAAACTGCTCTTTCGTAATTATGTTGCTTCTTTTCTAACATTAAAATTTATATAATTTATGAGATTTACAAGATAACATTTTTAAACATTAAATGCAAACTGAGATCCAAAAACAGGAAAAACACCTTTTCAAATTCAGTTTTTTACCTCTTCCTTATCTGCTTCATTCACTACTACCTTTACATCGTAAAAAATTCATTTACAGATCGTAATCTCAAAAACATTTTTAATAACCTAAAATAAAATAACATGAAAAGAACTTTTACCTACTGTTTCTTTTTGATTCCCGGGATCTGCTTTCATATCAATGCCCAGAAAACAGTTCTTGCCACAGGATCAGATGCAACAGGAAGCAACGGCTCTCTTTCTTACAGTGTCGGACAAATCGATTACTACAACAAAGGAAGCAATAGCCAGATTATGGAAGGCGTGCAACAGGCATATGAAATCACCACCCTTTCCACCACCGAAACTTCGGCAGCAGACAAAAATGACATTTTATTGTACCCGAATCCTTTCAAAGACTTTGTTTTTTTGGATTTCACTACAAACGATTACAAAAATTCCGAATATCAGCTATTTGATTCTTCAGGGAAACTTTTAAAAGAAGAAAAAATAAAAGATTCCAAATCGGAATTTAATTTCTCATCACTTCCATCTGCCATGTACATCATCAGAGTAAACAAGGATGGAAAAAACATCAAAACATTTAAAATAATTAAAAAATAATACCATGAAAAAAATTTTACTAACCGTAGGAATTTTATTGGGCTGTCATTTGGTTTCAGCTCAGGCTCCGGAAAAAATGAGTTATCAGGCAGTAATGCGAAATAACTCCGGACAATTATTAACCAACCAGAATATTGGTGTAAAAGTAAGCGTGCTTCAGGGATCGCCCGCAGGAGCTGCAGTTTATTCTGAAAGATTAACAGGAACTACCAATACGAACGGACTTATCAGTCTTGAAATAGGTTCAGGAACGGTTCTTTCAGGTACTTTTTCAACGATTAACTGGGCATCAGGAAATTATTATCTGAAAACAGAAACCGATCCTACAGGCGGAACGAACTATACGATTGCAGGAACCAGTCAATTATTAAGCGTTCCATATGCAATGTATGCAAAATCTGCGGGAAGTTCGGGTGGAAGTTTTACATTACCTTACACAGCTACTGTAAATAATGCGGCAACTTTGTTTGGTATAACCAATGATGGTGACGGAACTTCTTTGGAAGGAACTAATAATACAACCACATCAAATGTGGCTTCTGTAAGGGGAATTGTAAGCAATACAGCTCCGGGTGGATTTTCTTCTGGTGTTCGTGGAATTAATAATGGAACAGGTGGTTTGGGAATCGGAGTTTACGGATCACAGGGCGGAAGCGGATGGGGAGTTTACGGTACAACGCCAACCGGATTGGGAATTTATGGAAATGCGACAGGCGCAGGAACGGGAGTTTATGCTAACAGTAATTCAGGAACAGGGTTAACATCTACGAGTACAAATGGTATCGCAGCTTCTCTTTCCATATTTAATAATTCAAATAACAATAATGTTCTTAATGCTAATACAGTAGGAAACGGAACAGTAGTAAATGTCTCAACAACCGGAAACGGACATGGCATTGTAAGTTCAACAGGAAGCGGTTTTGCAGTACACGGTACAACCAGCGCCCAAACTTCCGCAGGTATCATTGGGGACAATAGCAGCGCAGGAGAAGCGGTGGTAGGAAGAACTACGAGCGATATTGCAGGAGCAGTAGTAGGAAGAAATGATGGTGGTGGTTATGGAGTAAGAGGCTTTTTAGCTACAAATACAACAGGAACGGGAGTCGGAGTTTTTGGCCAGGTTGGTATTAATAGCAGTAAAGGTCGTGCCGGAAGATTCGAAAACCTGAATGCAAACAATGACAAAAATACTTTTGAAGTTGAAACCAACGGAAACGGAAACATCCCGGATAACACAAATGGTAATGCTTCATCTTTTTTAGTAAACAACACAAATAGCGTCGCAGCAGCAGTAAGAGGAGAAGTAAAAACAATTTTCGGAAATTTTGGTGCAGCAGGAATATTTGGTGTTTCTTCCGGAACAGGAGGTTTTGCCGGATTATTTCATGCTTCCAATATATCAGGAAACGGGAATGCATTGGTTGCCATTACCGACGGAAATGGAGATGCAATAAGAGCTAATGCCGGGAAAGACGGAGATGCTATCGAAGCAAATGTTGATGGAAACGGAAGGGCACTATATGCCTGGACACCCACATTCAGCACAGGAAAAGCGGCAGAATTTAAAAACTTTAACACTTCCAATACAAGCGATGCTATTACAGTCTCAACCGTTGGTAACGGTATTGCAGGAAATTTTAAAGTAGACAGAACGACAGGAACTTCTGCTGCCGTAAAAGGTGAAGTAAATTCTCAGTTTGCCAATTTCGGAACAGCAGGAGTTTACGGAATTTCTTCAGGAACCGGAGGATATGCAGGATTATTTCACGCAAGCAATACTTCCGGAAACGGACCTGCATTACTTGCAATAGCTGACGGAAACGGAAACGGAATTACCGCCAATGCATCAAATACAGGTGATGGCGTAGAAGCAACTGTAGACGGATCTGGTAATGCTATTTACGGATGGGTCCCTAATTTCGCAACAGGTAGAGCTGCAAGATTTACAAATTTTAATACTAGCAACACCAATCCGGTAATTACTGCTGAGCAGCGTAGCGGAGGAAGCATTGCGCTTTTCAGAGCAGGCAGCACCCCGGCAAACGTAGCCCGTATAGACGCTACCGGAAAAGGGTTTTTCAACGGAGGAACCCAGAACAGTGGAGCTGACCTTGCAGAAGCTTTTGATGTAGTAGGAAACTTTTCTGAATACGAACCGGGCGATATTTTAATTATTTCAACAGATTCAGACAGAACCGTTGAAAAATCTTCGAAACCTTATTCTAATCTTGTAGCCGGAGTTTATGCTACAAAACCCGGAGTTCTTCTTACTGAAGAAAACATTGAATCAGAATTAATCGGAAAAGTTCCGATGGGCGTAATCGGTGTAATTCCTACTAAAGTTTGTCTGGAAGGAGGAAAAATAAAAAGAGGTGATCTTATTGTTACCTCATCTATATCCGGAGTTGCCATGAAAGCCAACCCTAAAAAAGTAAAAATCGGACAGGTAATCGGAAAAGCCCTTCAGGATTATGACCAAAACGGAATCGGTAAAATCAAAATATTAGTAAACATTAAATAACCATCTCATGAAATCACTATATATCATCGCATTATTTACGCTAAGTATAAATGCATACGCTCAGGATTCAAAACAAAAAACAGAATTGCAGGAAGCTTCCCACATTAAAGAATCAAAAGAGTTTGAAGCCAAAATGATGAAAGAAGCACAAGCAAGATCAGCAGAAAAAAGATCGACAACATTGGCATCCGAACAAGGACTTGAAGTAAAAAACAAACCGGCCGCAACACAATCTCCGGCAAATAATTCTAACAAGGTACTGCCAAATACGGCATCACTGGAAGAAATTTTAGCAACAATTCCTGGTCGGGAAAGCAGAAAAAACAGAGTAACAACTAATACAAAATCCACTGTCGCAGGAATACCCAATACCGCAACATTGGAAGAAATAAAAAAAACAATTCCTAAAAACTAATAACCAATTTTTTAATTTTGATAAGGCCTACAGTAATGCGGGCTTTATCTTTTTTAATCCCAATCTGCCGCAAGAAACTTCATTTCATTGTCTTTTTCATCGTACAAAGTAAGAAAATGACCTTCGATCTTATAATGTGTCATTGTTTCAAAGGCTTTTACAAACTTATTCTCAAGCTCCATTTCCTGACAAGCCATTAAAGTGCTTCCTACTCCTGAAATTTTTACTTTATTTTTAGATTTAAATTCAGAATTAAAAAACATTCTGTTGCAGCCCATAAATGCAGTTCCTCTTATTTTTCCGTCTTTCATTTCTGCGGTGAGATTAATTTCAGCCTTATTTTTCATAAGCTGGTCTTTCGTAAACATATCAAAAGAAACCATCATCCATTGTCTTTGGATATGGTGATCTTTTAAATTCGCCGAGGAGCAGTTTGAGACCATTAGTACGCAAATAACTCCAATAAATATTGATAAAAACTTATTCATAAGGCACAGATACCCATTTTCGTACCATTTAAACTTTAAATACCGTAAAAATTAGTAAATTAGCCCCACTAAAATTATTTTAAAAAATGAAAAGAATATTTTTACTATTCACTTTCTTACTAGGCTTTGCCCAAATGAGGGCAGACGAAGGGATGTGGCTGTTGATGCTCATCAAACGACTTAATGGTGTTGATATGCAGAAAGAAGGTCTGCATCTTACTCCTGAAGAAATTTATTCTGTAAACAACTCTAGCTTAAAGGATGCTATCGTGAGTTTTGGGGGATTCTGTACAGGAGAGATCGTTTCTGACAAAGGTTTGATCTTTACCAACCACCACTGTGGTTATGGTGCTGTTGCTGCGGCTTCAACTCCCGAAAAAGATTACCTGAAGAATGGTTTCTGGGCAATGAAAGACAAAGATGAGTTTAATGCTAAAGATCTTTATGTAAGATTTTTGGTAAGAATGGATGATGCTACACAAAGAATCAATTCAAAATTAAACGAAAATATGTCTGGTGCAGACAGAAAAGCTGTGATTGAAGCTGAAACGAAAGCAATTCAGACAGAAAATTCTGAGAACGGAAAATATACTGTTGTAGTAAAAGATTTCTTCAATGGAAACGAATTCTACTATTTCGTTTATCAGGATTATAAAGATATCAGATTGGTAGGTGCACCGCCATCATCAATCGGAAAATTCGGTGGTGATACAGACAACTGGGAGTGGCCAAGACACACCGGAGATTTTACAGTATTCAGAGTTTATGCTGATGCAGCAGGAAACCCGGCAGAATTCAAGCCTACAAACGTTCCTTTGAAGCCGAAGCATTTCTTACCTGTTTCTCTTAAAGGGATCAAGCCTGGTGACTTCTCAATGATTTTAGGATATCCTGGAAGAACAAACCGTTATCTGACTTCTTACGGTATTGATCAAATGGTGACTAAAGATTATCCGGCTTGGGTAGAAGCTTCTAAAATGGCAATGGATGTTATGAAGAAGTTTATGGATAAGGATAAAGCAACCCAGCTTAATTATGCTTCTCAGTATGCAAGTGTTGCCAACTACTGGAAAAACAGACAGGGAACAATTGATGCTGTTGAAAAAAACGGAACAATTTCCGATAAAAGAGAGATCGAGAACAGATACAAAGAGTGGTCTTATCAGCCGGGTAATGAAATGTATGATGGTGTTTTAGAACAAATTCAAACTTATTACCAACAGGTTTCAGACAGAAATACAGAAAGAAACTACGCTTCTATATTAACAAGAAATGCAAAGTACATTTCTATCGCTTACCAGCTTGCTCCAATGTTGGATTCTTATGCGAAACAGGATTTGGCAGGAAGATTAGCCATGAAATCTAAATTGGAAGATGCTGTAAAAAATACTTACGAAAACATCAATACTGAGCTTGAAGGAGAAATGCTAAATTCTTTGGTAAATCTTTATCAGACTAAAGTAAACAAAGAAGTTGCTTCACCTACTTTAATGTCTTTGGATGCTAAAAATCTTTCTACAGTAGCTTATGCTTCTTTATTTGCCAACAAAACATCAGTAAGCAATTACATTGCAAACCCTGACCGTTTGAAACTTGATTCTGACCCGCTTTTAAAAATCGCAAAAGGTATTTCTGCAGATCAGAAAGCTTCTGGTGAGAAATTTATAAAAGTTGATGATAATTTTGCTAAAAACAACCGTCTTTTCTTAGCTGGTTTAATGAAAGCAATGCCGGAGAAGAAATTCTACCCGGATGCAAACTCTACCATGAGATTAACGTATGGAACGGTGGCAACTTTACCAATCAGAACCGACAGAAACTATTTCGGGATTACTGATAATTATTATACGGACATGACAGGTCTTGTAGGAAAATACAAAGCAGGTGACGAAGAATTTGATCTTCCGCAAAGAGTAATTGCTCTTCACAATGCTAAAGACTACGGTATGTATGCAGACAAAGCAGGATATATGCCCGTAAACTTCCTTTCAGACAACGATATTACAGGGGGTAACTCTGGTTCTCCGGTAATCGATGCAGACGGAAACCTTATCGGTATTGCATTTGACGGAAATAGTGAAGCTTTAAGTGGAGACATCGTTTTCGAAGAAGAATGGCAGAAAACAATCAACGTTGACATCCGTTTCGTACTTTGGACGATCGACAAATATGCAGGTGCAAGAAGATTGGTAGATGAATTGAAATTGGTAAAGGATGAAAATACTCCTGCCGATACAGGTGCTTCTAAAATTAAAACTGCTGCTCCGGCAAAGAAAAAGAAATAATTTTTCTTACATAAAATCAGAAACCGCAGAATTTTATTCTGCGGTTTTTTTAGTATTATTAATAGAAGATTAAAATAAAATCTTAAGATAAATTTGTGTTTAAATAAATCGGTAATTATTTTAAATGCTTTTTATCAGACATTCCAAAACTCACGATCCAGACTTCTGTACTGTATCGCTTCGGAAATATGGTGTGACTGAATATTTTCAGAAACTTCGAGATCAGCAATGGTGCGTGCAACTTTCAGAATTCTGTCGTAAGCTCTTGCCGAAAGATTCAGTTTTTCCATTGCTGTTTTGATGAGACTGAATGAAGCATCATCAAGTTCGCAGAACCTCTCGATTTCTCTTGAACCAATTTGAGCGTTATAACTGATCTTCAAATCTTTATATCGTTCATTCTGAATCTCACGCGCTATTAAAACCCGCTTACGAATATCTTCGCTTTTCTCACCTTTTCGTTTTTCAGCTAATTGTTCAAATTCTACTTTCTGAACCTCTACATGTATATCAATCCGGTCTAAAAGAGGACCCGAAAGTTTATTCATGTACCGCTGCATTTCAAATGAAGACGAAGTATTGTTGGGATCGTCGGGGAAATATCCGCTCGGACTCGGATTCATAGACGCAACAAGCATAAAGCTTGAAGGATAATTGACTGTAAATTTCGCTCTCGAAATCGTTACTTCTCGATCTTCCAACGGCTGTCTCATCACTTCGAGAACCGTCCGCTTAAATTCCGGCATTTCGTCTAAGAATAAAACCCCATTATGAGCTAAAGAAATTTCTCCCGGTTGAGGATAACTTCCACCACCGACAAGTGCCACATCAGAAATGGTGTGGTGCGGTGAACGAAATGGACGAACAGTCATTAAAGACGTTTCTGCACCCATTTTTCCTGCAACAGAATGTATTTTGGTGGTTTCTAATGCTTCTTTTAAAGTCAACGGCGGCAAAATACTTGGAACCCTTTTTGCCAGCATCGTTTTTCCGCTTCCGGGTGGGCCGATGAGAATGATGTTGTGACCACCTGCAGCAGCAACCTCCATTGCTCTTTTTGCCGTCTCCTGACCTTTTACTTCAGAAAAATCAAACGGGAAAAGATTGACTTTATCCTGAAATTCTTTTCTGGTGTCTAAAACTACTTTTTCAAGAGGTTTTCCTTCATTAAAAAAATCAATAACCTCTTTAATATTTTCAACACCATACACATCAAGATTGTTTACAATTGCGGCTTCCCGGGTATTCTGTTTTGGTAAAATAATCCCTTTAAAACCTTCTTCACGAGCCTGGATTGCAATAGGAAGAACACCTTTTATGGGCTGAAGGCTTCCATCGAGAGAAAGCTCTCCCATAATGATGTAATCCTGAACATTTTCACCCACAATCTGGTCGGAAGCAATTAGAATTCCGATCGCAATGCTCAGATCATAAGATGAGCCTTCTTTCCGCAGATCTGCGGGAGCCATGTTGATGGTTATTTTTTTCCCGGGGATTTTGTAGCCTACATTTTTGAGGGCAGCAGAAATTCTGTAACTGCTTTCTTTGATAGCATTATCCGGTAAACCTACGAGATGATACCCTACTCCGCCGGTATCGATGTTTACTTCTATGGTGATCGTTTGTGCTGAAACTCCGAAGATGGCACTTCCGTAAATTTTTATCAACATTTGTTTGTGTTTTAAGTAAAATTAATAATTTTTTTCATTCAAAAATAAAAAAAATCGGCACAGAAAAACTGCACCGATCAGAGGTATAAAAATGGATGAAAAAAGGATATTATTTTTTAATAAATTTATTTCTATAGACTTTTCCTTCAGCACTTTTAGATACAATCATATAAGTTCCCGGAACGAGACTGCTTACATCGATCGCTTTATCGGGAGCATGGTCTTTTATTTGTCTGATCAGCTTACCAGACATATCGATAAGGGAAATTTCTTTATAAGTTTTATCCGAAGTTTTCCCGATATACAGAAGCTGTGTTGTAGGATTAGGATAGATACTCAAACTATTTTCAGGTTTCTTGGTTTCCCCTGTTCCAAGATTACAGAAACTCCAGCCTCCGAAATTAAGTTTGATAAAAGCAATGGAGCTTAACATTTCGCACTGATCCGGGCAATATTCTGTACAGGCGTAGAAACCAAACTGTCCGCTGGTTGTTGCCTGATAAACATCTCCGTTAGCGCCGGGAATGGCACATGGCTCGTTCGGTGAAGGCGGATTGCTGGATGGTATACATTTGAACCACGTATGATTTCCGTATAAAACTGGAAAACCATTTTCAAGCTGTACCGATGCGCCGTCACAAACGTTATACTCTCCGGGAGCAGTTTCTTCGAAAGTTCCGGGAGTGAAATTGGCAATCATAAAGGGAAGACCATACGCATAACCATCGGCAAGAATAGGGGCGCTTTCTGCTGTACAGTCACCATCTGTAACCTGAACTTTAAAATAATAAAGCATATCTGTTGTCCCATTAATGGTAAGACTTTGAGAAGTTGCTCCCGAAACGGCAACCCAAGGATTTGTATTGGGGGTCTGCCAATCCCACTCCTGTTTGTACCATTGATAACTACTGTAGGTCTGGGAAACGGTAAGTGTTTCTGTTTCTGTGTTGCAGAATACTACTTTGTCCGGAAACATCGTCCCGAGTCTCGGACTGGTAACCGTCGGATTGCACTGTGCATTTAGATGTAAAAGGTTTAAAAGTAAAACCGTAAGAAAAATTAGTTTTGTTTTCATATTAAAATATATTTAGGTGATTACTATTTTCAGTCAATGGTAAGACGAAGCCCGAATTTTACATTAAAATTGAAAGGTTTGTCTTTATAAACTGTAGTGATTGTACTGTTATCCTTAAAATGATACCCCACTCCGGGTTCTGCGTACACTCCGATTTTATCAACGATCTTAAACTGAAGTCCTACCGCGCTGTTTACAGAAAACTGCATGGGTTTTTTATCAATTTCTTCATTGGTTTCTTCCTTTACCTCGTTGTTGACAATGTATTTTGTCTTAATATCTGCCGAAACAGCCTTTTCTGCTAATGCACCTGCCGTTACATACCCTGTAAATCTTCCTTTTTTGATCACATTGTAATTAACCTGTACCGGAATGCCGATGTAATGAACAGACTGATCGCTTTTTATGTAATCAGATTCGCTGCCCGAACGGAGCTCTGTAGAAAGTTTTGTGTAATTGATTCCCGTTCCTATTCCCCATCTTTTTCCTAAGTTTCGATAAACAGAAAGCCCGAATGTTACCGGAATTTTATGTTTAATTCTTGCATCAATGGGCTTATCCTGATTAGCCAATAGAATTGCGGTTAGCGGATTATCCTGATAACCGGCCGTCCAGATTTCGTCACTCAGGCTCATGCTTGCTCCGTTTAAAGTGGCATATCCGGGAAACTGCTCGGCTGAGTTTTGTGAAGTGCTTCCTGTAAGCATTCCTACCATCCAGGCTTTTTTTGTACGCTTTTTGACAAGTTCTTTTTTCTCAGTTTTTTCGTCTTTAGAAATGAGTGTTTTAGTTTCTTCAGAAATAGTTTCAGGGTTAAAATCCGCAGCAACTAAATCATGTCTCGCAATCGAAAGATTCGGAAAAAACAAACCATTATCCAATTGATTTTCAGAAATATTACTCCTAAACGGCTTTAAAATTTCCTGCTGATATTTTTCAATCTTTTCTAAAAAATCTGAAGTTCCAAAATTCTTTTTTGAACCTAAAATTATTGGTTCTGAGTAACTAAGATTCTTATTTTCTGAAATATTATTGGAAAGCTGATTGTTTAAAAGCTGATTTGATGAGCCTGCTTTTTCCTGTTTTTTTGCTACTATTGATACATTATCCTTTTTATAAATCTCAGAAAGCTTTACACCTCCAAAAATGATAAAAGCCAAAATAGCCGCAGCTCCGCTCACTTTATAGAATAAATTCTTTAAACCCTTTTCAGACACAACCTTTTTTTGAGCTTTGATTTCGCTTACTGGAAGCATCAGTTTATCCTGATCATCATCAAACAATTCTTTTCTGATATCATCCCACAAACCTTCGGGAGGCTCTTCGGTGTGATCCTCCATTTTATTGCGCATCCTATTAAACCACTCTTTACTCATATTGCGCTATTTTTAGTCGTTTATATTCTTTGATTTTCTGAGCTAAAGTCACTCGTGCTCTGTGAAACTGTGAGGCAGAAGAGTTTTCTGCGATCCCCAAAACCTCTGCAATTTCTTTATGGCTTTTTTCTTCAAACACAAAAAGATTAAAAACCGTCCGGTAGCCTTCAGGAAGAGATCTTATCATTTCCATAATTACTGCTTCAGGAATCTGCTGAAGATCAGGCTCTTCATCCATCGTTATATCCGGAAGCTCAGAATCATCAACAAAGTTTTTAAAATCAGAATTTTGCTTCAGGAATGTTAAAGATTCATTTACGACAATTCTGCTCATCCATGCTCGGAGTGAGCCGTTGCCCCGATACTGAAAACTTTCAATGGAACGGAACATTTTTATAAAACTATTTTGCAAAACATCATGAACGTTATCTTTATCAAGAATATAACGTGAGCAGACATACGTAAGATTTCCGGAATAAACTTCGAAAAGTTCCTTCCAGGCAGCTTCTTCCTTCAGGAGAAGACGATCGATTAAAATCTGCTCTTTGTTTAATTCCATTTAGACTCACACCGTAAGCCAAGCTTACATCATGCAAAAATAGGCTGCCTTTTATTTATTATCACAGCCTATCTCTACCAATAACCATTTAATTCTTCAGACAATACGGAAAATCATATTTAATAATTTCGAATGGGCTTATTGCCGTTCCATCTACCGTAATTTTTTCTGCAACGATACCAAATCGAAGAGACCAGTCTTGTCCCACAAAATATCCTTTCTGTTTTCCGGCAAGTGTTATCACTGTATTCTTTATCGTTCCGTCAACAGGAATTTCAAGATTTAGAATTTTGGGTGAAAAAGTAAGCTCTACCGTATTGTTATTTAAGTTTAATTTCGAAGTATAATTCAGATTGTATTCTATTTTCCCCATTTCTGCCAATGCAGTTTCTACCTTCACAGGATTTTTCACAACAGCCTGCACAATTTCCTTTACCGGAAAATCTTTGAAAGTGATTACCGAATCTTTTGCCGTAAACTCATTAATCTTCTCTGTTCCGGTATTTCCTTGTGATACAATTTGCTTTGCTTTGTAATTTCCGTTAACGTCTGTCACTGCAACCGGAGTGGGTTCGTAATTATCGTCGCAGGAAGTCAACATTAAAGCTAACATGATTAAAACTGTTTTAAGTACCATTAATTTTTTCATTTCTTAATTTGTTCGTTAAACATTTCTTTTTTGAGTACTCAATGAATAAATAACGATTCTGAAAAATCCTGCATGAAAAATTTAAAAAAAATAAACTCATAAAACTAATTATCTGATAATCAGCTGTAAAAACTTACACATTAAAATCATTTTTAGCTTTTTTTAAAATTTTGATACATTTGTTATCACAGACATCCTTTAAGACACTTATTATTTATTTATGAGCATAAAACCTGAAATTTCCTGGGCAGATTTTGAAAAATTAGACATCAGAAGCGGAACGATCATTTCGGTAAATGATTTTGAAAAAGCAAGAAACCCTTCTTATCAGCTGGAAATCGATTTTGGAGATCTTGGAATCAGAAAATCGGCTGCGCAGATCACGTCATTGTACAGTAAAGAAGATTTAGTTGGAAAACAGATTTTGGCCGTGGTTAATTTTCCTAAAAAGCAGATTGCCAATTTTTTCAGTGAATGTCTGGTTTTGGGAGTTTATGGTGAAAATCATAAAGATGTTACACTTATAAGCCCTTCGTTGCCCGTGAAAAACGGTCTTCAGGTAGGATGATTTAAATTTAATTCTAAAAAAAATTACGCAAATGATACAAAATATTCCTTTAGAAAAAGTTTTATTTCTTGATATTGAAACAGTTCCACAATACGGAACGTGGGAAGAGCTTTCTGAAAATGAACGAATGCTTTGGGATAAAAAGACGAGATACCAACGTAAAGATGAGATTTCTGCCGAAGATTTTTACGAAAGAGCAGGAATTATGGCTGAATTTGGAAAAATCATCTGCATTACGATCGGAATGCTCGAAAAAAACGATATTTTAAAAATAAAAAGCTTCGCAGATCATGATGAAAAAAAATTGCTGATAGAGTTTGGTGAGATTTTCAACAGCATGAGGCTTCGGGATGTAATTCTCTGTGCCCATAACGGAAAAGAATTTGATTTCCCTTGGATTGCAAGACGTTTTCTGATCAACGGAATGCTCCCTCCTACTCCTTTTCAGATGTTTGGGAAGAAACCTTGGGAAATTCCGCACATCGACACGATGGAATTATGGAAATTCGGTGACTACAAAAGCTTTGTTTCTCTGGAATTGCTGGCTCATGTTTTCGGAATTCCTACTCCGAAAGATGACATCGACGGATCAATGGTTTCATCAATCTACTACATAGAAAAAGACTTGCAGCGAATAGTTGACTATTGTGAAAAAGATGTCTTAACTTTGGCAAACATTTTCAGACGGATGCGTCAGGAAGATTTATTACAGAGAAATATCAATTTAGATTAAAAAAATACCGCTTGACGGTAAGTAAAACGATAAAATGAAATTTACAGACGACCAGATTGCCGATATAGGAGAAGAGATTATAGGAGTATTAAAAACGGTGTATGACCCGGAAATTCCGGTGGATATTTATGAATTAGGGTTAATTTATGACGTACAGATTTCTGATGAAGCCGATGTAAACATCATCATGACCTTAACAACACCAAACTGCCCGGTCGCAGAAACTTTACCTCAGGAAGTAAAAGATAAAGTGAAAGCGGTAGAAAAAGTAAAAGATGTTGAGCTGGAACTTACTTTTGAACCAAGCTGGAACAAAGATATGATGAGCGAAGAAGCAAAATTCGAGCTGGGAATGCTTTAAGATAATGCCCACAAATAAATACAAAAAAGCTTTATGAAATGGTTCATAAAGCTTTTTTTGTAGTAAAAATATGCCGATTATTATCTAACTAACGTTCTGAAATATCCTTTCATATTTTTCTTAATTCCTCCATCTATCACACCATTGTAATAGATGTAGCCATAAATGCTGTCATTTTTTTGATAATCTTTATTATTTAAAATCAATTTTTCAAATAACGGTTTCGAAAACATAAATTTTTCTTCACCTCTGAATGTATTGGGATCAATATCCTTCACAAAAAACTGACCATCAAAGACTTTTATTAAAATTCCGTTTCCAAAATATTTATTGCTGTTATTAATTAAAATATTCAATGTATCGTTTTCTAAATTCACTTTGCATTTATAATTATCAGATATGTTTCCAATATTTAAAATTTGTGAGTGTTGAATAACATAAGCTGTTCTGCTGGTGTTATCAACTATCTCTGATTTGTAGAGTCTTAATTCAGGCAGTTTTGAAAGTTTTTTTATCGTATCATTATTAACAATACCCTGATCGACAATAATATGACTGTAATTATTTTTTTCTTGTTGACAGCTTATCGAAATAGCTGCAATTACCAGTAAAGCAATTTTCATTACTTCTGCTTCCCTGCCCACAACTCCATTTTTCTGTTTAAAACATCCAATGGAAGACATCCCTGACTTAGAATCTCATCATGGAAACTTGCAAGACTGAATTTTTTGCCTAAATCTTTTTGATATTTTTCTCTTAATTCTCTGATTCTTAATGACCCGATTTTATATCCTAAAGCCTGTCCCGGCATTGCCATATATCGTTCTACTTCTGCAGTTGCACCGGCTTCATCATAGGCAATATTATTTAAGAAATAAGTAATTGCTTCTTCCCTGCTCATTTTTCCCGAGTGAATTCCGGTATCTACAACCAGTCTTACCGCTCTCAGCATCTGGTCACTTAAATATCCCATTTTTTGATAAGGATCGGTGTACAGCCCAAACTCCGGACCTAAAGTTTCGCAATAATGCGCCCAACCTTCACCATAAGCTCCGAACCAGCCAAATCTCATAAACTTTGGAAGCTTGGTATTTTCCTGCTGTAAAGAAACCTGATAATGATGTCCCGGAATTGCTTCGTGTAAAAACAAAGATTCCATCCCGGAAGTCACGTTGAATTTCGTAGGATCAGGAATCGGCATGTAGAAAATTCCCGGTCTTTTTCCGTCCGGAGTTCCCTGAATATATTCTGCACTTGCACTGGCTTCACGGAATTTTTCGGTTTGTCTGATTTCAAACTTAGTCTTTGGAGTTACACTGAACATGGTTTTCAGCTTCGGAGTTATTTTAGCTAAAATCCCGTTAAAACCATCCAAAACCTCCTTTGAAGTTTTGTAAGGCATTGCTTTCGTATCGTTTTTCACAGAACTAATAAACTGCTCAAGCGTTCCGCTAAAGCCAACCTGCTGTTTTACTTTTTCCATTTCGCCACGAAGCATAGCAACCTGCTGCAATCCTATTTTATTGATTTCATCGGGAGTTTTATTGGTTGTCGTCCAGCTTTTAGCATAAAATTTATAGATGTTGTCCCCATTTGGCAAGGCATTGTAACCATCTGTTTCTCTGGATTTAGGCAAATATTCTTTCTCCAGAAAATCTCCCATTTTTGTATAGGCAGGAATTATATTTTTTACAATAGCTTCCTGATACAGTTTGGTGAATTTTTCTTTCTGCTCTTTAGAAAAATCTTTCGGGAAGTTCTTTATCGGTCCCGCAAAAATATTTTTATCAAAGTCGGAAGTCGTAATTTCTTCAGCTCTCATCTGGGGAATCATTTTGATCACCAGCTTTCGAGGAAGAACCATTTTATTGTTGATCCCTTCACGGAAATTTTCTGTAGCAGCAGTCATCCATTCAGGGAATTTCTCCATTCTTTTGAGCCAGTCTTCATAATCTTTTTCTGTATTAAAGGACTGACTTCCCTGTCCGCTTCCGTAAAGAGGGAAATTCAATGGTAATCCTGTAAACTGACTGAACGGAATATATTCAGGATGATAAGCATATGCTTCAATTTTATCTTTTAAAGTATAATCTAAAACATCATAAATTACTTTATCTTCGTCTGAAAGACCTTTGTAATCTACATTTTCAAGCTGCTTCTGCACAGAATTGTAAAAGGCAATTTCTCCGGAAATAAAATCTTTATCAATATTAATCGGGAGCTGATCATTGTATCGTAAATCTCCCTGCGAAGTGGCCTCCAAAGGATAAAGCTTTAAATACTGCTCATAATAATTAGCAGCAATAGAATCAATATTGGTAGGTGTAACTTTGGTAAGTGGTGAATCCGTTTTCTTACAGGATACAATACCTGCAGCCAATCCCAGTCCGAGAATTGCTTTTAAAATAATATTCTTCATATATCTTGATAACTTATTTTTCTTAAATTTAATATTGCATAAAAAACAAAAATACTAATATTGGGACTGTGAATCTGTTATTAATTCAGATTTTAGTAAAAATAGTTTTGAAAATAGTTTTCACATTCGTACAATTTTTTATCTTTGCTTAAAACGTTTAACAATCATAGTATTACAAGTTCTTTTTTAGGAAATAATGAAAGGGATTTTAAAAATTTACCATCCGGACGAAACACTTAAATATAACATTAAAAACACATATTGTAAGGCGGTTTATAGTAACCAGAAACATTTTCTGGAACTGGAAGTCATTACAGATGATGGTTTAGATCATGTGGATGATGATTCTTTACAATATAATTTTCCTCAACTCTCACTGCAAGTGTACGATTTCCCTATAGATTCTCCGGAAATCGAAGGAAAAACTGTTCAGATCAATGATACAGCCGAAGAAATTTTTACCGAAGTTGATCTTTATGATGACGAGGAAGCTTTTATTTATGATAATGAGCTTTTATTTGAGAAAAACGAGGAAGATGTTCTTCAGGTAATCTGGAAAGGAACCATCGATGATTTTTACACAGGATCAGAAAATCCGATTCCTTTCAGGCTGAAATGCGAATTTAAGCAAGACGAGATCGAAGTAGACGAAGATTAGTCTTCATCATTATAGAAAACACCAAATTTCTTTTCAAATACTCTTTTGGAAAGAAATTTGCTTTTTTGTGACATTATTAAATTTTGGGATGTATTTTTTAAGCTTATTTTAAGATATGAATTGATAATATTCCACTATTTTTGTCGTTTAAAACCATTATAAAATAACAATTAATGCTGTTAACGGAACTTACTCAGATTTTATTTGCACAGGCAGCTGTACCTGTTGTACCTGTAGAAAAGCTTGAATTTTCTTTTTGGGACATCCTTTTCCATGGTGGTATTTTTGCTAAAATAGTAATGATTACCGTTCTTACGATCGGGGTTTTATCTGTCTATCTTTTCTTTGAAAGGTTTTTCTTCATCCGAAGAATGGCTTCAAAAACAGATTCTAATTTTATGAATAATATTGAAGATTTCATTAGAGACGGCAAGATAGAAGCCGCAGCAGATTATTGTAAAACGCAAAACTCTCCGGAATCAAGAATCCTGGAAAAAGGAATTTCAAGACTAGGAAGACCTGTTTCTGATATTGTAAGCGCAATGGAATCTCAGGCTCAGATTGAGGTGGCAAATATGGAGAAAAACATGAATCTTTTGGCTGTAGTTCCGAGTATTGCACCGATGTTGGGACTTTTAGGTACCGTTATCGGGATGATTATTGCATTTTTCGATTTATCACATGCAGAAGGTGCTTTCTCTCCCAAAACTCTTTCTGAAGGTATTTATACCGCTTTAGGACAAACTGCGGTAGGTTTGGCAGTAGCAATTCCGGCTAACTTTTTTTACAACCTTTTGTTAACCAAGATTGACAAGTTTGTATTAAGAGCTCAGAATATTTCCGGTGAATTTTTAGACATCATTAATAAACCTTTATAATTATCTGCATCAATGAAAATCCAGAGAAGAAATAAGGCACACCCGGAATTCAGTTTAGCAGCGATGACAGACGTTATCTTGCTGATGCTGATTTTCTTCATGATTACCTCGTCAGCAGCTAATCAGAGTGCAATTGATGTAAAGCTGCCGCAAACCGGAAGTATAGATAATAATATCCCGAATCCGATGACGGTAAGCGTAAAACCGGACGGATCTTATTATGTAAATGATAAACCTGTAAGCAGAGAATTGGTAGAGCAAACAATCGTGAATGATCTTCAGAGTAAATCTGCGAAGTCTTTTACAATAAGAGCTGATGAAAGTACCATGCATAAAGATGTTGTTTTTTTAATGGAAATTGCAGAAAAGCATAAATTCAATATTGCGATTGCAACGGTAAAAGAATAATCAGTATATATTGCCACGAATAAAAACCAGTGCATTTGTTGTGAACTATAAAACGTTTTAAATATAATTTAAGACAATTAAAATGAGAGATTATACAATAAATAGAGACGAAGAAAATAAAGATAAGATAAAAAGTGCAGTACTTTCTATCATCATATGGTCTGCTATTTTGTTGTTTGTTTTCATTTATAAAATGACTCCCACCGAGCAGCCTAAAGAACCTGAAGTCATTACCACAATGCTGGTAAACTTTGGCGACAATCGAAACGGCTCGGGAATTGAAGAACCTGCAAATCAGGAAGGAAGTCAGGCTGCAAAAGCTATAGAAACCTCACCTGAGCCGGTTGAGAACACTGTTTCTGAACCTAAGACTGTAATCACTCCTGATCCGAAACCTGAATCAAAAAAAACAGAGGTTAAAGACAAAATCATCACCGGAACTAATACGAAGGTTAGTGCTCCTAAAAAAGAAGATTCAAAAACAAATAAAAAGTCTACTGCAAGCTCTACGACAAAAAGCACAAAAAGTTCTGCAACAACAGCCAATTCCAAAACCGGAAATGGTGACGGAAAAGGAAATGCTGCGATCGGAAATCTTATCAAAGGTCGTGGTACTAAAGCAGGAAGCCAGGGAACAGGTGACGGAATCGGAAATAACGGCGACCCTTTAGGTGGTGACGGAAATGGCGACAGCAAAATCGGGATCGACAGAAGACTGATTGGTTACATTCCCGGAACGATGGGAAGAGGCGGTGCACAACCAAGTCACAATTGTTCGGCTGGTGGATCAATCACCATAGCTTATACTGTAGATAAAGCCGGAAATATTGTTTCAGCAAGACGTTCAGGAGGAATTTCAGATCCATGTATTGTTTCTACTTCTATTGGCTGGGTAAAAAAATATGTAAAAGCTGAAAAAGCCAACGTTTCATCTACAGGAACTTACAATATTACATTCTAAATATAAGCACTTTATTGAAGTGCTTTTTTTATTTCGTTAATTCTGTTGATAATGGGAAGCGCAAAAATTCCGCTGGTCTGTAAATAAAATTCGTAGAATGTCTTTGCCTTGTCTAAGAAATCATTATTGTTTAAAACTTTCCCGTTGTAATAGAAAAGATTCCCCAGCATTTCATAATAATCTTTATGATCTCTTTCCTGTCTTTCTTTCACAATTTCAATGATTTCTTCTTTTGATTTTGATGAAAGTTCTTTAAAATCAAACTTAAAAATATCTTTCATTAAAGAGTCGAAATCCAAGTCTTTCTGCATCAAACTTTCTTCCGGTTTGTCTAAAATCAGTTTTTCTAATGCTTGAGTTAACTGACGTATCAATCTTAGAGTGAATTCTTTATCGGTAATCATAAGTTGGTTTAGAGTTTTATGTTTAATATTTTAATTCAGAATCATTTTGATTCTTAAAGGTATTTCAAATCTTGAATTCTAAATCTTGAATTTTGAATAATGCCGGTTTAAGCAAAAAACAAATACGCCAACACAATAGAAGTAATAATCCCCACCAAATCTGCCAAAAGCATAGCAATTACGGTATATCTCGTATTTTTCACGGCTACAGCTCCAAAATAAACCGCAATCACGTAAAACGTCGTATCTGAGCTTCCCTGAAGAACTGCTGCCAATTTCCCTTGGAAACTATCGGCTCCGAAAGTCGTCATCGTATCAACCATCATTCCTCTCGCTCCGGAACCTGATAAAGGTTTTATTAAAGCAGTCGGAAGTCCGTCAACAAAACGAGCGTCTAAATTGGCTGAATAAGCTACCCATTTCATACCGTCAATAATCACTTCAAAAACTCCTGAAGTTCTCAAAAGCGAAATGGCAATCAGCATTCCGACCAAATATGGAATAATCTTCACACAGGTTGTGAAACCTTCTTTTGCTCCTTCAATAAAAGCATCAAAGACATTTATTTTTTTATAAACGGCACCGAGAACAATTCCTAAGAAAATAAAAAGAATCAAACCATTGCTTAAAACTTTACTGAAATCATCCAGTTCATCTTTGCTCAATTGAACCAAATAAACCACCAAAAGTCCGATGATTGCTGAAATTCCACCAACATAAGCGATAACAATCGGTCTTAAGAGATTAATTTTTTGGTATAGTGAAACGATAATCATTGCAGCTAAAGTCGCCGCAAACGTGGCAATCATACAAGGAAGAAAAATATCAGTAGGAGTTTTTGAACCCATCGAAGCTCTGATGGCAATAATAGAAACCGGAATCAGGGTCATTCCTCCTGCATGAAGGCAGAGAAACATAATCTGTGAATTGCTTGCGGTATCTTTGTTTGGGTTTAAAGTCTGTAAACTTTCCATCGCTTTTAATCCGAAAGGTGTTGCAGCATTATCTAAACCTAAGAGATTTGCACTGAAGTTCATCAACATGTGCCCGAACGATGGATGATTCTTGGGAATTTCAGGAAATAATTTTGAGAAAAAAGGCTGAATTAACCGACTCAATAAATTGATTCCGCCGGCTTTTTCAGCAATACTCATGAAACCCATAAATAAGGTCATAATACCAATCAAACCGAGACAGATTTTCACAGCAGTTTCCGAAGTTCCGATTACTCCATCTGCTTCCTGAACACGATAAACGTTGACATTTTGTTTTAGAGAATCGGTTTTATAATGAATCCTGTTGTCCGCAAAATTGTTTTTCTTCATCAAACTGTCTCTCACTATCGGAGAAAGCGAGTTTATATTCTGAGTGGCAATCTGCACCGTATCTCCTCCTTTTCCAACGACCATGTCATTAAAAATAGTTTTGTAATGGCTTGAAGAAATATATTTTATACTTGCAATAGCAATAGCAATGATAATGAAAGCTGACCAAATTCTGCTGAGAACCATCTGATGAAATTAATTGTTTAAACTTAGTTAAAAAAACTTCAGATTACAAAAAGGGTGAGATATAATTTTTGTTGACATGAAAATTTCCAGCATATTTGTCATTCCGTAGGAATCTAGACTGTTTATTTTAAAAGAAAATCGCGCTAAGATTCCTACGGAATGACAAACAGGATATAATTATTCTTCTAAATAAACCAGTTCTCCTTCAAAATCATCATCCAAATTTTTCAAAAGCTTTGCATTGGCAGTTTTCTTTTGTAATTCATCAATAAAAAAACTTTTCTCAAAGAACTGGCGGTGAATTCCGGGAAGAATTTCCATGAAATAGTCCATGCCGATTTTGTTGTTGTGAAGATCCATCTTGGTTTCCAAGGGTTCATTCGGAAATAATTCTTCGTGCAGATCTGTAATTTTTTTACAAAAGTCTAATGCTTTTTCAGGCGATGATATTTTGCAGCAATACATCATAATCAGGCAACACCAAAGCGCATGTCTGAAAGCGTTTCCTTCGCCGTTTTTCGAGGCTGTTTTGGGATAAAGTTTCTGAGCAATCGAAAAAGCTTTTACCGTTGCATAAAAACTTAAAACCGAAAAAATAGGATGCGGCAATACTGCTGATAAGAGCCTGAGTATTTTTTTTAAACTCATGCTTCGTATCGTATTGAAAATCACTTTAAAAGTCCTCATAATTTACTGATGACAATTGGCTTGTTGCTATTGGCTAAAATCGGCCTACAAAATTTAATTTAAATTACTGAAAACATTGAAACAAAAATCTCTCCCAAATTGAGAGAGATGATCTGTTTTTTTAGTTAAAATTTAAGCCTTTGCAGCCAAAAGATTTACTGTTTTAGAAACTTTATCTTTTATTTCGGTTCTTTTTACAATGAAATCTACGAAACCTTTATCCTGCAAGAATTCTGAAGTCTGGAAACCTTCCGGTAAATCTCTACCGATAGTTTCACGGATAACCCTAGGTCCTGCAAATCCGATCAAAGCTTTTGGTTCTGCCATAATTACATCCGCAGTCATTGCGAAAGAAGCAGTAATTCCACCAAAAGTAGGATCACAAAGGTAAGCGATGTATAAAAGTCCTGCTTCTGAAAGTTGCGCTAACTTAGACTGAACTTTTGCAAGCTGCATCAAAGAGTAGGTTGCCTCCTGCATTCTTGCTCCACCGGATTGGCAGATGATCATGTAAGGAAGTCTTTTCTCGATACAATAGTCGATCGCTCTTCTGATTTTCTCACCCATTACGGAACCTAAAGATCCGCCAATGAACGCAAAATCCATACAAGAAACCACCATTTCAGCTCCGTTTACAGTTCCTACCGCATTTCTGATAGAATCTGTAAGTTTTGTTTTTGCTTTTACTTCTTTTAAACGGTCTGTATATGATTTAGTATCTTTAAAATTAAGCATATCAATACTTTCAACATTCGCATCAAGCTCAGTGAATTTTCCTTCGTCGAAAAGAATGTCGAAAAACTCGGCACTTCCTATTCTTACGTGAAATCCGTCTTCAGGAGAAACATAGTTGTTTTTCTTAAGTTCTTCATGTTCCACAACTTTTCCTGATGGAGTCTGATGCCAAAGACCTTTTGGTACATCTTTTTTCTCATCCGTAGAAGTGGTAATATTTTGTGCTTTTCTTTTAAACCAGTCGAATGCCATATTGTTGATTTGAAATTGCTGATTTGAAATTTGAAATTCGGGCTTGTCTATCTCAGACAATTTCAAACTTCAAATCTCAAATTAATTTATTTTAAAGTATTTACGTTATTTAAATCTTCAAATGCCTGAACCAATCTCTTAGAGAATGTCTCTTCCCCTTTTCTTACCCATACTCTTGGGTCATAGAATTTTTTGTTTGGTTTTTCTTCTCCTTCCGGGTTACCGATCTGAGTTTTCAGGTATTCGATATTTTCTGTCATATAATCTCTGATTCCTTCTGTATAAGCAAACTGAAGATCAGTATCGATATTCATCTTAATTACCCCATAATCAATCGCTTCTCTGATTTCTTCTAAAGTAGAACCTGAACCACCGTGGAATACAAAATTGATTGGTTTCTCAGCAGTTCCGAATTTCTCCTGAACAAATTTCTGAGAGTTATCTAAGATTTTCGGAGTTAAAACTACATTACCCGGCTTATAAACTCCGTGTACGTTTCCGAAAGCAGCTGCAATCGTGAAATTATCAGAAACAGCTTTTAATTTTTCATACGTATAAGCTACATCTTCGGGCTGAGTGTATAATAAAGAGTTGTCTACACCAGAATTATCTACACCGTCTTCTTCCCCACCTGTAACACCGATCTCCACTTCCAAAGTCATCTGCATTTTTGCCATTCTTTCGAAATATTTTGCAGAGATCTCAAGGTTTTCTTCCAAAGGTTCTTCAGAAAGATCAAGCATGTGAGACGAGTAAAGAGATTTACCGGTCTGCTTGTAAAATTCTTCACTTGCATCAAGCAATCCGTCGATCCAAGGCAATAATTTTTTTGCCGCGTGGTCTGTGTGAAGAATTACCGTTGCTCCGTAAGCTTCAGCCAAAGTATGAATATGTTTAGCTCCTGCGATACCTCCTACAATAGCAGACTTCTGAGCATCATTACTCAATCCTTTTCCTGCGTTGAAAGAAGCTCCACCGTTAGAAAACTGAATGATTACCGGTGAATTTAGTTTCGCCGCAGTTTCCATAACAGCATTTACGTTACTAGAACCAATAACGTTTACTGCAGGTAATGCAAATTTGTTTTCTTTTGCATACTGGAAAATATCTGTAACTAACTGACCTGTGGCAACTCCTGCCGGAAAAATTCTGCTCATATTTTAGCTTTTATATAATATTAGGGTATTTTTTTAAAAATTCTTGTAAAGGTAATGATTTTTGAGAAATTATTAATTTCTTTTATCTCTGCCCCAAAGCAGCTTCTGACGGATGGTTTCATAGAAGCTTAAATTATTAGGTTGCACCAGTAAAATCTGGAAATCGGCTTTTTTAATAACAATTTCTTTATCGGTTTCGATGTGAATTAACCTTGAGTCTAATGATAGGGAATATTGAGGAACTCTGCTTTCAACTTTAAATTTAATCTCCACTTTATCGTTTACCACCAAAGGTCTTACGTTAAGATTATGAGGTGCGATCGGGGTGATGACAAAATTTTCGTTGTTTGGCGAGATAATCGGACCACCACAACTTAGAGAATAAGCCGTTGAACCAGTCGGTGTAGAAACGATAACACCGTCTCCCCAAAAGACATTTAAAAATTCATTGTTAATATAGGAATCTACTGTCACCATCGAAGTTGTTTCTTTTCTCGAAATGGTAACATCATTTAAAGCATAAGGAAAAAAATCTTCCAGCTCCGGCGAAACCACCTGAATTACGGAACGTCGACTTGTTTTTACATCACCTTTTAAAATAGAATCTAACTCTTTAAAGGCTTCTTCTTTCGTAAAGCTCGCCAAAAATCCCAATCTTCCGGTATTTACACCGACAATAGGAATTTCCAAATCTTCAATAAATGTTAATGAATTTACAATCGTTCCATCGCCACCAAAAGTGAAGAAAAGATCTACTTTTTTCTCAATAAGATCCTGTTTGTTGGCAAAAGTCTCAAATATTTTTGAAAACTGCAGTGCTTCAGCCATTTCATCAAACAAAACCGATTTTACGCCTCTGCTTTCCAGTTCAGAAATAAATTTACTTAAATATAAAAAAGTATCAAGATCTTTTTTCTGAGAATATATGGCTGCCTTCATATTAGATTTCTATAAATTTTTGTAAAAAGCCGAATCGGTCTTTAAACATATCGGTCTTTTCGTCAGAATAGTATTTTTCAACAATTCTGTAGTCGTATCTGTCGAATGTTGCATCAATGGAAGCAAGATTTTCATTGCTGATTTTTATCGTTACCTGAATAGCTTCATCAGACATCAGACTAATAAACCCACCATAAAATTTAGAGTTGTTGCTCTCAATAATATTGGCAATTTCGGTCATAGAATATCTTCTTGCCGGAACCTCAACCGTCAAGGTTGCGCCCGATTCAGAAAATAAAGGATAAAGTGAAAGATTCTGGAAGACATCATCACAACCAATATAACCCAAATATTTTTCGTTTTTATTAATAACAGGAATTACATTGGTATTAAAAGTATAAAACAGACGAATACTGTCCATAATATTATTATCTTCTAAAATCGCAAAACGCTCAATCTGATGTTCGAGGTTTTTTAGAGTACCCTCTTCTTCAAAAAGAAAATCTTTAGCGATCGCTCCGTAAAAGTGATGGGATTTTTTGATGAAAATATGCGTATATCCAAAAGCGTCTAGCATCTCTCTAGCCGATTCAATAGAGTCAGTAAGATGAAAACACGGAAAATCTTTTGAGATATAGTCCTTGATAAACATTGTGCTAATTTATAAAAAATTAAACGAATCCTTTCCTTAAAAACATTCTTTTTTTTGATGAAATAAAAAAATCAGTCAAAAAAATTTGTTGACACATAAAAAAAACGTATCTTTGTCGCCTTTCATTTTTACTTTTTATTAGATTTATTTCAAACTGCACTGTCTTTTAGACATATGCAGTTTTTTTATTTTAGGGCTTTTTCAATCTCTTTTAAATTGATTTTAACGCAAAGCTCTCTAAGATTTTTTAATATCATTCTGCATATTTTTCGTTCGCAAAGGCGTTCTACTCAGCAAAGACTTTGAAATTTAAATTGAAGTTTACTAGCAATAGTTTTTTATTTTACACCTAAAGCTTTTGCAAACTCCCACATCACGATTCCCCCACAAACACTTACATTTAAAGAATGCTTTGTTCCTAATTGCGGAATTTCCAGAAAGGTATCAATATTCGTTAATGCTTCATCGCTGATTCCTTCTACTTCGTTTCCTAAAATCACCACATATTTTTTAGCACTATCAATGGTAAAATCTGAAATCATTTTACTGTTTGAAGTCTGCTCTATTCCTAAAATTTCAAAACCCTGGCTTTTCAAATCATTAATGGTAACATTGATGTATGCTTCATACGACCAATCTACACTTTCTGTTGCTCCCAATGCAGCTTTGTGAATTTCACGATGTGGCGGTTGAGGCGTAATTCCGCATAAAATAATTTTTTGAACTAAAAAAGCATCTGCCGTTCTGAACGTTGCGCCCACATTGTGCATACTTCTAATATTGTCTAAAACAACAACCAATGGTATTTTCTCAACTTTTTTAAATGTTTCTACATCGATTCTGTTCAGTTCTTCTAACTTTAATTTATGTACCAAAATAATTTATTTCTTATTATAATTTACGAATTCTTCTTTACTTATGGATTTGATTTTCCATTAAATATTTCAATATGCATCTGTGTAAATCTGTACAATCTGTGGGAGTTTTTGCCCACGGATAGCACAGATTTATACAGGTTTTTTTAACACAATTGAATCTTTTACTTTTTTGCACCCATAATCTGATGAACATTTTTCTCGATATTCTGAGCAATGGTTTCCATCGGAATATCATTTTCATCATTATTAAAAGGATCTTCAATTTCTTCGGCAATCAGTTCGAGACTCATCAAGACGTAATATACAAAAACCGTCAGCGGAATCATAAACAATCCAAGATTGATTACGTAGGCAATCGGTAATGCTAAAACGTACAAAATGATAAATTTCTTAATGAACGAAGAGTAAGAATACGGAATCGGTGTATTTTTAATTCTTTCACATCCACCGCAAACATCTAGAAAACCTGAAATCTGAGTATCTAAATATAGCATTTCAACATCCGAAATTTTTCCTTCTTTTTTAAGCTGATGCAATTTGTGAGTGAGATGAATAATCATATCGGTCGGCCCGTGACTTCTCAGTGATTTTTCAATTTCAGAATAATCTTCATCCAAAGCGAGCCTTGTTGATTCCTGCGAAAGGTGTTTGGCTAAAAAGTGTGGGAAGTATTTTAAATATCTCGCAATTTGGTCTGCAGACTGCCTGTCATCGGCAAGAATAATATTGATTTTTATTGCAAAATTTCTTGTATCATTCACCAGTTTTCCCCAAAGTTTTCTTCCTTCCCACCATCTGTCGTAAGCGGTATTCGTTCTGAAAACCAGCAGTAAAGACAAAACAAAACCCAGCAGAGAATGAATCATTCCTACATTGCTGACCTTCGATTTTGAAGTCAGATGAAGATATTCGATTTCCAAGTACTGTACCCCGAAAGAATACACCGCCATCAAAATCATGCTTGGGAAAAGAATTTTCATGGTATCGCTTTTGTGTAAGCTGACCAGGATTTTCAGGAAATGTTTGGTATTGTAAACTCTCATGCTTTGCGTGTCTTCTGCAAAGATAAATTTTTATAAAATTCAAAAAAACACTATTTTTATTTCGCATTAAAATAAAAACGCATGATATTAGAAAACGTAGACGTTGTCACTGATATAAGCAAGGAAGAATTTCAGGAAAACTACTTTAAAAAACAAAAACCACTTCTCATCAAAAACTACTCTCAAAGATGGGACGCTTTTGATAAATGGAATTTTGATTTTATTAAAGAAAAAGCCGGCGAACAGGAAGTTCCTTTGTACGACAACAAACCTGCAGATTCTAAAAAAAGCTCAGATGCTCCGGTCACCAAAATGAAAATGAAAGATTATATCGATACGATAAAATCTAACCCTTCAGACCTTAGAATTTTCTTCTATATCATCACAGACCGTCTTCCGGAATTATTAAAAAATTTCACCTATCCCGATTTGGGAATTAAATTTTTCAAAAGACTTCCTACTTTATTTTTTGGTGGAAGTGAGGCTCATGTTTTAATGCATTATGATGTTGATTTGGGAGATTTTATGCATTTCCATTTTGAAGGAAAGAAAAGAATCCTGCTTTTTGACCAGAAACAGTCGAAGTTTTTGTATAAAGTTCCCTTGTCAGTTCATACGATTTACGATGTAGATTACGAAAATCCGGATTACGAAAAGTTCCCTGCTTTAAAATATGCCAAAGGTTACGAAATTTTCATGGAACATGGCGATGCGCTTTTTATTCCAGGTGCTTTTTGGCATTTCAACCGATATCTGGAGCCTGGCTTTTCGATGTCTTTAAGAGCTTTGCCCAATAAACCTAAAATTTTTGCAAATATGCTGTATCATGTTTTCATCATGCGATATACGGATAAAATTCTGCGTAAACTTTTTAAAGGAAAATGGGTAGATCACAAACAGAAGTGGGCGTATGAAAAAGCTGCGGAAGCTTTGGCGAAATTTGAGAGAAAGAAGTTGAAAAATTAAAATCCCACAGATGACACAGATTTTCACAGATTGTTTTTCTACGAATACACTAATTTTTTATCCTTAAATTTTACATTAAAACAATTATTTGTGCATTCGTGACAATTTATTAAAGGTAAATACTATTCTCAATCATCCGTGAAAATCTGTGCAATCTGTGGGAGATTTTCGAATAACCAATTTGCCTCAAGGATTTTATTTCCTATTTTTACCAACCCAATTTTAAGACAATTTTTTAATGGCAAAGGCGACGAAGAAAGAAACCCCGTTAATGACGCAGTATAATACCATCAAGGCGAAATATCCTGATGCGCTTTTACTTTTCAGAGTGGGGGATTTCTATGAAACTTTCGGGCAGGATGCCATCAGAGCTTCTCAGGTTTTGGGAATTGTTTTAACAAAAAGAGCCAATGGAGAAGGTCATATCGAACTGGCTGGATTTCCTCATCATTCGGTAGATTCTTATTTACCAAAATTGGTGAGAGCAGGACTTCGTGTTGCGATTTGCGACCAGTTGGAAGATCCAAAAATGGTCAAAGGAATTGTAAAACGTGGCGTTACCGAATTGGTAACTCCAGGAGTAACGTTCAATGACCAGGTTTTAAGTTCAAAAAAGAATAATTTTCTTCTTTCGCTTCATAAAGAAAAAGAAAAATACGGAATTGCTTTAGTCGATGTTTCTACCGGAGAATTTTTAGTCAGTGAAGGAAATCTCGATAAACTTCTTCATATTGTTAATACGTTTGACCCGAGTGAGATTATTTATCAGAGAAGTGTTCAGATTCCGGATCAGCTTAAAAATAAAAATGTTTTCAAGCTTGAAGACTGGGCTTATCAGTATAATTTTGCTTACGAAAAACTGACAAATCAATTTAAAACCAATTCATTAAAAGGTTTTGGTGTTGAAGGTTTAAATTTAGCGATTACTGCTGCAGGAGCTATTTTCGCTTATCTTGTTGAAGACACGCATCACAATTTACTGGCGCACATTACCAAAATTCAGATTATTCCGCAGGAAGATTATCTGATGATGGATCATTTTACGCTGAGAAACTTAGAAATCGTTTATCCGAGCCATCCGAAAGGAAAATCGCTTTTGGATATTATTGATAAAACTTCTACCCCAATGGGCGGAAGATTGTTGCGAAGACGAATTATTCTTCCTTTAAAATCGGTTGATGAAATTTCAAGACGACTTTCGCTGATTGATTTTTTGAACGAGAAAGATCATCTTAAATATGAGATTTCAGAATTGTTGAAATCAATTTCAGATTTAGACCGATTGATGGGAAAACTGGCGGCGGAAAAAATTTCACCGAAAGAATTAGGTCATTTACGTCAAAGTTTAATAAATATTCAGAAAATTAAAGGATTGCTTCATCCTCATGCCGATGTTTTGGCGTGGCTTGAACCGTTAAATAAGTTAGATGAACTAATTGCTCTGCTTGAAAATCATTTGAATGAAGAACTTCCGGTAAATCTTGCCAAAGGAAATGTGATTAAAGAAAGTATTTCTGAAGAACTTGATCGATTAAGAGGACTTCAATCTAAAGGTCGTGGATTTTTGGATGAAATGTGTCAAAGAGAAATCGAAAGAACAGGAATTACCAGCTTAAAAATAGATTTTAATAATGTTTTCGGATATTTTATTGAAGTAAGAAATACTCATAAAGATAAAGTTCCGTCCGACTGGCTAAGAAAACAGACGTTGGTCAACGCCGAACGTTATATTACCGAAGAATTAAAGGAATACGAAAACCAAATTCTGGGAGCTGAAGAAAAAATCAGTGTTCTGGAAAATCAGTTGTACAGAAAGGTTTGTTCCGAAACGATGATTTACATCGACAGGATTCAGGAAAACTCGAATATTATCGCACAGCTTGATGTTGCTGTTGGCTTGTCTGAACTGGCCGTTTCTGAAAGTTATACAAAACCTGTTTTAACGGAGACTTTTGCCATTGATTTAAAAGAAGCTAGACACCCGATCATTGAAAATGCACTTCCTTTAGGCGAAAAATATATTCCGAACGATATTTTCTTAGATAAAGATTCTCAGCAGATTATTATGGTTACCGGACCCAACATGGCGGGTAAATCGGCAATTCTTCGTCAGACTGCAATTGTATGTCTTCTGGCTCAGATCGGAAGTTTTGTTCCTGCAAAACACGCTGAAATAGGCGTTTTAGATAAAATCTTTACGAGAGTTGGCGCAAGCGATAATATTTCTGCAGGCGAATCAACTTTTATGGTGGAAATGAATGAGGCAGCAAATATTCTGAATAATATTTCTGAACGAAGCCTGATTTTATTAGACGAAATCGGTCGTGGAACTTCCACTTACGACGGGGTTTCCATCGCTTGGGCGATTGCGGAATATCTTCATCAGCATCCGACTCAGGCAAAGACTTTGTTTGCAACCCACTATCACGAGTTGAATGAAATGACCGTGAATTTCGAACGTGTGAAAAATTTCCATGTTTCTATTCAGGAAAACAAAGGGAATATTATTTTCTTAAGAAAGTTGGTTCCGGGCGGAAGTGAGCACAGTTTCGGTATTCACGTAGCAAAACTGGCGGGAATGCCTTCAAAAGTGGTCAACAGAGCCAATGAAATTCTGAAAACTTTGGAAGCAAGCCGAACTCAGGGTAGCTCTTCAGAAACTATCAAAAGAGTGACTGAAGAAAACATGCAACTGTCTTTTTTTCAGTTAGACGATCCTGTTTTGGAAAACATCAGAGAAGAATTAACGAAAATCGACATCAATACTTTGACGCCGATTGAAGCGTTGATGAAGCTGAACTCGATTAAAAAGATGATTGGAGGGTAAGATTAGCTGATATTAATTGTTAAAGGAATTCTATATCGGCTTCGTACTGTTTCGCCTTTAATTTTTCCGGGCATCCATTTTTCTTTAATGCTGCGAACTGCTTTTTTTACTTCTGCATTAAATTTTTCATTTGAACCGGTAACTTTCAAATCAGTCATACTTCCATCTCTTTCTATCACGAAACTAATGAGTCCTTTGAGATTATTTTCTCCATTTTCAGACCGAAAAGAATCCAAAACAATTGCATTTTGAAATTTAGTTCTAAAAGCTAAAACTCCATCAGGAAAATCAGGCATCTGATCTGGATTTTCATAAATTGCCAAAACATCAACGGACGTATTGGAATTATTATAAATAGGGTATTTACTTGTTGTAGGTGGCGGTGAGGGAGAATTTGTATTTTGTCCAAAAGCAATTCCACTTAGAAGTAGAGAAATTATTAAAATGAAATTTTTCATAATCAAATTTAATCAAAAAATAAAAAATCGACGCCAAAAATCTGACATCGAAGTAATTTCCTAATTGTATTTTTTGCTCTTTAGAGGAAAGTAGAATAAATACCGCACTGCTTGTCCGTTCAATTTTGCGGGTTTCCAACGTATGAACATTCTTTTCACACCCAGTTCTGCTTCTTCAGCGTGCTTTTTGTTTTTCGAAACTGCAGCGACATTCCTTACATAACCGTTTTTTTCAACGATAAAGTAAAGCCGTATATCTACTTTTTCATTGTTTTTGAGGTCTAATGTTTCTATATTTTCGAAATATTTTTTCTTGAAAGCCATCATTCCACCCGGAAATTCAGGGATTGTGTCTGCTTTTGTAACGACCTGTTTTAAGTCTAATTTATTTTTAACAATAGTATAATCAGGCAGGGCTGAAACATCGGGAACGAAATTCTCAACAACATTTTTTGTGTCTTTTTCCTGAGCAAAGGCAAATGATGCGAAAAATAAACCAAGCAACAAAACTGCTTTCTTCATTAATTTAATTTTATATTGGTGGAAATGAAAGTCTTCTCAAACCAATTATTATTCATTGAGGGCAGCAAACTTAATACCAATTAATCAAAATATAGAGTAAGCGGAAATCTAAACCTTGATCTTACGACTTTACCATTGTATTCAGCAGGAGTCCATCGATCTTTGATTTTGGAAACAATTCGCACGGCTTCCCGATTAAAACTATCATTTTCTCCCATTGCCTCAACTTGAGTGAGTGTCCCATCTTTTTCTATTACAAAAGTAACCTGACATTTTTCTGTTCCCTTACCCGTGACATTTTTGATTTTAAATTTTTTAGCAATTAAGGCTTTAAATGTTTGTAAACCTCTGGGAAATTCTGCAAATTTATCAAAATCATCAGAAGAGATAATCTTTGCATTGTGATTGACTGATTCATCTGACACATTTTTTTCCACCGTGTTTTGAGCACTTACAGAATATGCGAAAGATAATGTGAGCAATACAAAGAGTTTTTTCATTTTTTATTTTTAGCAAAAATACTATATCAAATTAATTTAACAAAGTTTAACAGCATTAGACAAATAGTTTAGATATTCATTCGTTAATTTTGAGTATGAAGAAAATTTTTAGTGTAATCGTGTTGATTTTCAGTGTTTCTGTTTGTTTTTCTCAGGAAAAGACTCCTCCTTACAAAGAAATCCTTCCTCAGAACGAAAAGATCGTTGTCGTGAACGACATTCCGATGATCAAGTACGAATTGCTTGAACAGAAAATTAAAGAAGAAAAAGATGTTTTTCTGGTGCTCAATTTCTGGTCTACAACCTGCGCTCCATGTGTGAAAGAGCTACCGGATTTCATAGAAGTTAATGATAAATTTAAAGCAAATCCTAAGTTTAAAATGCTGTTGGTTTCTTTAGATCGCGCAAAAGATAAAGAACGCGTTATTCAGTTTATTAAAAACAAAATCCTGACCGCAGAAGTTGTTTTACTGGACGATATTAAAAGAATGAACACCTGGATTCCTAAGTTTGAAAAAAACTGGGACGGAAATATCCCGGTAACTATTTTCTACAAAAACGGAGAAAAAATACATTTCAATGACGGTGAAATGAGCAAAGAAAATCTAGAAAATATTATTGTTAAAAATTTAAACTAAACAAAATACTATGAAAAATTTCAAAATTTTAATGACCGCATTTATTGTCGGACTTGGATTACTGAGTTTTACAAAAATCAACAGCGATAAAAATGAAGAGCCAAAATCTAAAACGGCTTCTGCGAAAGGTTATGAAGTTGGTGATGAAGCAACAGATTTTAAGCTGAAAAATACAGACGGAAAAATGGTTTCTTTAAGTGATTTTAAAAAAGCTAAAGGTTTCATCGTGGTTTTTACGTGCAACCATTGTCCGTATGCAAAAAAATACGAAGACAGAATTGTGGCCCTCGACAAGAAATATAAATCTCAGGGTTATCCTGTGATTGCAATCAATCCGAATGATCCGAATGTACAGCCAGAAGACAGTTACCAAAAAATGATCGAAAGAGCCAAAGAAAAGGGTTTTACATTTCCTTATCTGGTAGATGAAGGTCAGAAAATTTATCCTCAATACGGCGCTACAAAAACCCCACATGTATTTGTTCTTCAGAAAGAAGGCTCAAAAAACATCGTAAAATACATCGGTGCAATTGATAATAATTACGAAGATCCGAATGATGTTTCCGAACGTTATGCAGAAGACACAGTGGATGCATTACTTAAAAATGAATCGGTAAAAATGACGAAAACCGTAGCAATCGGCTGTACGATCAAAGTGAAAAAATAATTTTATTTTAGCCTATAAAAGTAATTGGGCGGACTTTAGTCCGCTCTTTTTTAACACAAAAATCAAAGGCTTTAGCCAAAATTAGTCTGATGAAATTTAAATTTAACTTAAAATATTTCCTTTTATCCCTTCTGATTTTTTTCATTGAGGTACTCATTGCCACCGTTTTAAAAGATAATTTCTTTATTCGGGCTTATCTGGGAGACGTTATTGTTGTCATGCTCCTATATACTTTAGTAAAAAGTTTTTTCGTCACCGATGACACGAAACTTATTCTCGGAATCTTTGCATTTTCGTGTATTGTAGAATTCGCTCAGTTTTTCAATATTGCAGAAAAATTAGGCTTCCAACCGGGAAGCATGATGCATATCGTGATCGGAAATTCTTTTTCGTGGATTGATATTTTATGTTATGCGGTGGGATGTTTATTGCTTTATATTTCAACTAAAATCACATCTAATTAAAAACAATGTCAGTCAGATATATTTTACTGCTTTGCATTTTCTTTTGCTCATGCTCAAAACAAAATTCTGAACAAATTTTTGGAACATACACAACCCCTGAAAATAGTAGTATAAATCGATTAAAATACGGTTCTTTAGTACTGCAATTGACATTAAAATTAAACAAGAACAACACCTATGAATATTCAACCTGCGCACAAAAAGAAACAGGAAGATAGTCATTAAATAACAATCAGTTAAGATTATTTTGTGAAGAAAAGAAATTTATTGCAGATAGCCTTAATTATAATGAAAAATATAAAAAAGGAACTATCTGCGATTCCCTACAAGTTTTCTCTTACGAAGAAGGAAAACTGCACAGAACTATTAAGATTCTAAACAAAGATCACAAGATACTCTTATTCAAGCAAAAATAAGCGCACATCAGATCATTACCTCCCAAAAGAATCATATTTATCTTCCGCATATTTTATAAAACGGTTCAGCAAAGCCACATTGTCTTTTTCCATGGGAGAAAGTTCACTGTCGACATTGCTTGAAACCGGAATATACCAGTCGGTTTGCTCAAAAAAGTATCGGTAAGTCGGCTTTTTGAATGCATACCCATGTCTTGCAAAAACTGCATTCTTTATGATTTCCATATCGAGTTTGCGTAGGTTTTTGAGATCTTTCTCAGTCAGCTTTTGCTTGGAAGCATTGATTTTGAATACGGCATCAGAAGCAATTCTGTTTTTAGATTCGGTATAAGTTTCAGTTTTTCCGGTTTCCTCGTCAGTATATTTTTCTTTAAAATCTTTAGGATTTTCCCAGTCGATCAGGTCAGAATTTTCATCCAGCATAAAATTCGGATTGTAAACGAATTCTTTTTTGATCAGCTTTAAATTTTTCAAAGGGGCTTTTACTGCGGTCTTGTTAAAAGCCGTCCATTTTCCGGTAATGCTGTCGTTTTTAAGCTTGATCTCAAATCTTCCGTCAGTTTTATCATTTCCGGGCTCATCAAGGATAAAAGATTGTGTAGATTCATTAAAAACACCACGAAAAGGTCTTTGGTTGCCATTCACAATACTTTGTCCATAAACGCTGTCTTTGGTAATACGATTGATCTTCAGAGAAAGTTTTTTATAAACATCACCTTCATATTCTTCACCAAATTCAGGGGTAATCATTTCCTTTCCTGCAAAATCACCCATGTAAATTCCGTAATATTCTTTATGAACTTCAGGCACAACGGCTGAATCTTTTTTGGCAACTAAACTATCTTTGGATTTTTCTTCGGTTGGCGCATCTTTTTTACAGCTTGTGAAACCGAATGCCACTAAAGTGAGTAACGTGAATTTTAAAATTTTCATATAAATTAAATGTGCTTTTTTGTGATTAAATATTCTATTAAAATAATATTGGGTACCCAACCGAGCCATGCAATAATCTGGTAAACATCCATCGGATTCGGGTGGAATAAATATACAATAATTACCTTCCACATTCTCAATGTAATGGCAGAAATTGTGAGTGCGAAACTTCGCCACATCCATTGTTTGTGTCCGCTGAATTTTTTTTGTCGTGCTAATTGGTACGCCTTAAATGTCGAAAACCACCACAAACAGCCCAAAATTACGAACGAAATTTTAGAAAGTAAGCCACCGTTTGCAAAAATCCCCATATAAATTCCAGATGGAGCAGCGAAAATCAGAATAAAAAAAATATAAATTTTTCCAGCGTTTCTATGGAAGTTTTTTAATCCGTAATCTTTTCTGATAATCGCTAAAAAACCTGTCAATAAAACAAAAATACTTGTATAAACATGAGTGTAAAAAAAGTAAAGATATTCCGATCTGTGCTCTACTTCGGTTTGCTTTATCATTAAAAAACTCACATCGCTTTTCAATGGAATATATTCTAATGTGATTTTCAGCATGAGCCAAAAGAAATATCCGAACCCTAGAAGGAGAAGGATTTTCAGAATATTCAAAATATTTTTTTTTACTAAAAGCATATTCTTTTAAAACACTAATATCACAAATTTTCACACAAATATTCTCAAATAAATTGTGTGGTTAGTGGAAAAGATTTGCACCATTTATGTTTAGTTTATTTTTGTATTTAAATCCTGTGCAATCAGCCAAGCCTCACTCCAGCAAGCCTGAAAATTAAACCCACCCGTAACCGCATCAATATTCAACACCTCTCCGGCGACATAAAAGTTAGGCAAAATTTTCGAAGACATATTTTTAAAGTTAATTTCTTTTAAATCAACACCTCCTGCAGTTACAAACTCATCTTTATAAGTCGATTTCCCGGTTACATTGAATTTCTTTTTACATAAATTTTCTAAAATTTTCTGCATTTCTTTTCCGGAAATCTGTGCAACCTGTTTATTCAAATCTATATTGGAAACCTCCAAAACTCTTTGCCAAAAACGATTCGTTACCTCAAAAATTTTCGCTTGCCCGATTGTTTTCTTCGGATTTGTCTGTTTAAAGTTCTGAAATAATTCTTCCGCTTCATCCATACCTTTCGAAATAAAATTTACTTCAATTTCAAAATTATATTTCACTTTGGCTAAATTAATTGCCTCCCAAGCCGAAATTTTCAAAATCGCAGGTCCTGAAAGTCCCCAATGCGTAATCAATAAAGGTCCGCTTTCTTCTGTTTTTAGTTTCGGAATAGAAGTTTCTGCCATTTCAAAGCTTGTTCCCAACAAATCTTTCAGCAAAGGATCTTTGATATTAAATGTAAAAAGAGAAGGAACCAGATCAATGATTTTATGACCTAAATTTTCAATCATTTTCAATGATTTTGGCGAACTTCCGGTGGTATAAATAACAAAATCGGCTTCGAAGTCCCCCAGACTTGTTTTTACCAGATATTTTTCATCAAGCTTTTCAATTTCTTTTACGGAACATTTTGTTTTCACTTCAACATTTTTCTTCTGAATTTCATTGAGAAAAGTATTAATAATCGTCTGTGAAGAATTACTTTCCGGAAATATTCTGTTATCGTTTTCAATCTTCAACGAAATTTTTCGGTTTTCGAACCACTCCATTGTATCTCCCGGTTGAAATTTAGTAAAAACACTCAATAATTCCTTGTTTCCACGAGGATAAAACTGAATCAGCTCTTTCGGATCAAAGCAGGCATGAGTAACATTGCATCTTCCGCCCCCTGAAATTTTCACTTTCTGAAGAACATCAGAATTCTGTTCAAGAATGGTGATTTTATATTTCTTTTCGTCAAGATTGGCTGCACAGAAAAATCCGGCTGCTCCACCTCCGATAATGATAATTTGCTTCATAATTTTATTAACCGCAAAGGCACAAAATTTTTTTTAGATTTTTAAATATTTCAAAAGAACAAAAAAGAATTGTGAAAATTGATTATTCTTTTTTTAATTCAAAGCTTTTATGCAACGGATTATTTTTGCAAAATTACAATTTTTATAAACCATCTTATTTAAGTAATTTTGTGACCATAAATCAACGACTCAGGCACATTCCTTTTTTGAACTTTAATCTGATAAATTTCAGCTTTATCATGTATTAATTAAACTTTTGTGACTTTTGTGGTTTAAAATAAATTTAAAATGACATTCTACCATACTTTTGAAGTTCGCTGGAGCGATCTTGATGCCAATAAACATCTTGCCAATTCATCTTACGTGCAATATTGTGCGCAAACGAGAATGGCTTTTATGAAAAAAGAAAAAATGGGTGTTACCCAAATGAGCCGATGGGGAATTGGTCCGGTGATTATGCATGAAAGATTTTCATTTTTTAAGGAAATATTCGCAGATCAAAAAGTAATTGTAAGTTTAGAGATCGATGGTTGTGCAGAAGATGCTTCGATTTATCGTTTTGTACATAAGTTTTACCTTCCGGATGGTTCGCACTGTGCAACTTCAGAAGCAACCGGAGTCTGGATTGATACCATGCTGAGAAAAATGACTTCTCCGCCGGATGATGTTGTAGAAGCGATGAACAAATACAAAACTGCGGAAACTATCTTGATGACAAGAGAAGATTTTAAGAAGCTTCCTTTCCGTCCTGAGAATATTGACCCGGCAGTTTTTAATCAATAAATGATCATTGATAAACGATGATCGATTGTAGTCATCATTAATCAATTATCAACAATCAATTATAATTTAGCGTATGTTTGAAGATAAAAACCCAGAATTAACACCCATTTCCAAATTAGGAGAATTTGGTTTAATAAAACATCTTACAGAATTTTTTCCTTTATCCAATGAGTCTTCGGAGCTTGGAGTCGGCGATGATGCTGCAATTATTAATCCTGATAATAAGAAAGTCGTTTTAACGACGGATGTTCTTGCGGAAGGAGTTCATTTTAATTTAGGCTATGTTCCTTTGAAACATTTAGGTTACAAAGCTGTTGTGGTAAATCTTAGCGATATTGTAGCCATGAATGCAACGCCAACGCAGATTTTAGTTTCTTTGGCTGTTTCAAACCGTTTTCCGGTGGAAGCCTTGGAAGAATTGTATGCCGGAATTCAAACAGCCTGCGGAAGATACAAAGTAGACTTAATCGGCGGAGATACAACGAGTTCCAATGCCGGTTTGGTAATGAGCATTACTGCCGTCGGAATTGAAAATGAAGAAAATATTGTCAGAAGAAGTACCGCAAAACCAAACGATTTATTAGTCGTAACCGGAGATTTAGGTGGCGCTTATATGGGTCTTCAGATTTTGGAAAGAGAACATGCCGTTTTCTTAGCCAATCCGGATATGCAGCCAGAAATGGAAGGTTTCGATTACATTTTGGAAAGACAATTAAAACCTGAAGCAAGAACCGATGTAAAAGGAATTTTGGAACAATTGGATATCAAACCAACTTCGATGATTGATATTTCTGACGGTTTGGCTTCTGAAATACTGCATCTTTCTGATCAGTCTAATGTAGGTTTCAGATTATATGAAGAGAAAATCCCGTTGGATAATCTTACAATTTCTACGGCAGATGATTTTAATTTAAATCCTGTAATGACCGCATTAAGCGGTGGCGAAGATTACGAATTGCTGTTTACGATTTCTCCCAACGATTTCGATAAAATAAAAAATCACCCGGATTTTACCATTATTGGCCATGCAGTTGAAAAAGAAGACGGAAATTTCATGGTGGCAAGAGGCTCTAATCAATTGGTCGCTTTAACGGCACAAGGTTGGGATGCTTTTTTAGGCAATCAGCCAAACGGATAAATTCTATTTAATTTTAAATATTGTGAAACCACTGCTTTTTTGTAGTGGTTTTTTGTTAATTTTAAATTTATGGATGAAAAGAATGATTTAAATGTTCAATGCTATTGTTGTGGATACTTTACACTATCTGAAAGAAGACATTTTGAAATCTGTGATGTTTGTTTTTGGGAAGACGACGGAGTGTTTGATCCACTTGAAGAAAGTGGTCCAAATCATATGACCTTGGAAGAAGGAAGAGAAAATTTTAAAAATTTTGGTGCTTGTGAGGAGCGGTTCGTAGAAAATGTGGTAGAAAACCCTGAAAGTAAATATAGAAAAGGTGATTTATAAAATAGAAGTCATCAAAAATCCGGAAATCACAAAGAAGACATCAACCCCGATAAAACCACCGGGAAGCAAGGAAGAATTTAAATGAAATATAAAAACCAAAAGAAAAGCAAGCGCTCTTATCCCCTGAATGTCTTTTCTAAACTGCATTGATGTTTTTGATAGTCACAAATATAGGATATAATATTTAGCCTAAATTTAATGAAATCATATAAATTTACTTTGTTCTGTTTTAAATAAAAAAATCCAACTCAAAAAAGAGCTGGATTTCAATTTTATTTAAGTGAAAATCTATGCTTTCACAATATTCACAATCACCTCAACGGCTTTTTCCATACTTTCCAGCGCCACATATTCGTAAGGTCCGTGGAAGTTGATTCCGCCCGCAAAAATATTCGGACAAGGCAATCCCATGTAAGAAAGCTGTGCTCCGTCTGTTCCGCCTCTGATGGCTTTGATTTTAGGCTCAATTCCCGCTTCTTTCATTGCTTTTGCAGCAAGATCTACAATATGCATTTTCCCTTCAAACTGCTGCTTCATATTGCGGTATTGTTCTTTGATTTCAACCTCTGCCGTTCCTTCGCCATGTTTTTCGTTGAATTCAGCAACTTTCTGTGCCATGAATTTTTTTCTCGCTTCAAATTTCTCTTCATCATGATCACGGATGATGTATTGCAGTTTGCATTCAGAAACATCAGACGCAATATCCATTAAATGATAAAAACCATCAAAACCTTTCGTGGTAGAAGGTGTTTCGTTTGCAGGAAGAGATTGAATGAATTCTGCTGCCAAAAGACTTGCATTCACCATTTTTCCAAAGGCATAGCCCGGATGAACACTCAATCCGTGGATTTTTACCACTGCTCCCGCTGCGTTGAAATTTTCATACTCCAATTCTCCAACTTCTCCACCGTCCATTGTGTAAGCGAATTCAGCTCCGAATTTTGCAACGTCAAATTTATGAGCTCCTCTTCCGATTTCTTCATCAGGAGTAAATCCAACAGCGATTCTTCCGTGTTTGATTTCAGGATGGGCAATCAGATATTCCGCTGCCGTTACAATTTCTGCACAACCCGCTTTATCATCTGCGCCAAGAAGAGTGTTTCCGTCAGTTGTAATCAATGTCTGACCGATATATTTTTTTAAACTTTCAAATTTTGAAGGAGATAAAGTAAATCCTGTTGTCTGATTTAATACTAAATCATTACCATCATAATTTTTCCAAACCTGTGGTTTTACATTTTCTCCACTGAAGTCCGGTGAAGTATCATAATGTGAGATGAATCCAATCGTTGGCTGATTATCATTTTCCAGATTAGAAGGAACGTAACCCATGATGTAACCGTTATCATCAATCGATACATTTTCCAGACCGATCGTTTTCAGCTCCTCAACAATATAATTGGCGATATCCCATTGTCTTTCCGTAGATGGGGTAGCTTCGCTTTCTGCATCACTTGTCGAATATATTTTTACATAGCTGAGAAAACGGTTCAGCAGTTTTTCTCTCCACATGGCGTTGAATTCTATTGTACTCATTTTAATATCATAAATTTTAACAAAGTTACTGATTTTGGTAGTGACTGTAAATTATTGTCGTTAAATAGTAGAGATTGAAATTTTAAATCACAAATAATTTACTGATTCTCAGTTTAATATTAGCTTTGTTTTCTTCAGAACTAAATAGTTTAGTTTTATTATATTTGAGAAAATCAAAAAGTAAAATGTTTCTTACCGAATGTCCTAGAGACGCAATGCAGGGTTGGGATGAATTTATTCCTACCACAAAAAAAATAGATTACATCAATTCGCTGATGGAAGTGGGTTTCGATGTCTTGGATTGTGTGAGTTTTGTTTCTCCGAAAGCTATTCCGCAAATGGCAGATTCTGCAGAAGTGGCAGAAAATATCGATAAATCTCTTTCGAATACGAAAGTTTCTGCCATCATCGGAAATTTCCGTGGTGCAGAGAAAGCATTAAAACACCAGTCTGTAGATATTTTGGGGTTTCCCTTCTCTATTTCTGAAACTTTTCAGCACAGAAATACCAATAAGAATCAGGAAGAAGCTTTTGATGATATTGTAAAAATCCTTGAACTTACCAAAGCTGAAAACAGAGAGTTTAACCTTTATTTTTCAATGGCATTTGGAAATCCTTATGGCGAGGTATGGAAATGGGAAGATGTTGATTTCTGGGCGAAACGTTTTTCGGAAATAGGCATAAAAAACATTCTTCTGTCTGATACAACTGGCGTGGCAACTCCTGAAAAAATTACACTTCTTTTTGAGAAAATCCCATCAAGCTACCCTGAAATGAATTTTGGTGCTCATTTTCATAACCGCTACGAAGATTCTTATTCTAAACTTAAAGCTGCTTATGATCAAGGTTGCAGAAGATTTGATTCAGCCATCAAAGGAATTGGCGGTTGTCCGATGGCAAAAGATGATCTGGTAGGAAATATGCCGACCGAACAGGTAATCAATTTTATGAGCGTAGAAAAAGCGGAACATAATTTGAATCTACTCAATTTCGAAAGTTCTTATAACAGAGCGAAAGATATTTTTCACTTTTAAGACATTGTCTTTTTACTTTTATTTAAAAATTATGACTTCAAAAATAACTTACATAGGAGATCTAAGATGTTCTGCTGAACATTTGCAATCTGGAACAATCATTGAAAGCGATGCTCCAACAGACAACCACGGCAAAGGTGAAAAGTTTTCACCTACAGATTTGTGTGCAACTTCTTTAGCAGAATGTGCATTGACAACCATTGCGATTTTAGGAAAGGAAAAAAATATTAATATTGAAGGAGCGTATTGCAATCTTCAGAAAATTATGGCTCCGAATCCGAGAAGAATTGCTGAAATTTTCTGTGAATTTGTATTTCCTGATCAGTTTACGGAAGAGGAAAAAGATTTTATTGAAGCCACGGCACATAATTGTCCTGTTGCAAAAAGTCTGCATCCGGACCTGAAACAGATCTTTACTTTTTCTTATGAATAACAATTAGCGCAGAGATTTCTGCGTTTTTTATTTAGTTTAATATGCAGCCCATTATTTCAATACAACAATTTAAAAATCTTCCCCCCGAAAACCTCATTATCCTTGATGCAAGAGTCGGCAAAGATGCCTATGAAAATTACTTAATTAATCACATTAAAGGAGCTAGATTCATTGACTTGAATAAGGATTTAGCCGGAACTGTTGAAAATCTTGCTTTTGGCGGAAGACATCCGCTTCCAAAAATTGAAAAATTTTCAGAAACAGTTTCTATTCTTGGTATTTCGGAAACTTCCCATATTATAATTTATGATGATAAAAATGGTTCAAATGCTGCAGCAAGAGCCTGGTGGATGCTGAAATCTTTTGGTTTAAAAAATATTCAGGTTTTGGATGGCGGAATTCAAAGTGCAGAAAAGGAAGCTGTAGAGTTTTCAAATGGGGAAGAAAACTTTCAAAAGTCAGAATTAATTAAAAACCATCAATGGATTTTACCTTTATTCGCCTTAGAAGATGTCGAAAATCAATTATTAAGCAATACAGCAACTGTTATCGACGTGCGAGATGCGTATCGTTTCAGAGGAGAATCTGAACCCATTGATTTGGTTGCAGGACATATCCCGGGAACAATTAATATTCCTTTTTCAGAAAACTTAGATGAAAAAGGGAACTTTCTAAAACCAGAGATTTTAAAAGAAAAATACTCTTCCTTTTTTCAAAATAATTCTAAAAAAATAATTATTCACTGCGGATCAGGAGTTACAGCATGTCATACAATTCTCGCATTAAGCTACGCAGGATTTGACACCGTAGGTTTATATGTTGGTTCGTGGAGCGAATGGAGCCGAAGAGAAGGCAAAGCAATTATCACAGAAATTTAATATCCTGCGAACTTTTTAAATCTTCTCAAACATCATTTTAGTTATAAAATCCTTCTCCCCTTTTCCTCTTGCAGGCGAATATTCTCTACCGTAAAAGATAATCTGGAGATGAAGCTTATTCCATACCTCTTCCTTCCAGATGCTTTTGGCGTCTCTTTCGGTTTCTACGACGTTTTTACCGGAAGTGAGCTTCCATTGAGTCATTAATCTGTGAATGTGCGTATCGACCGGAAAAGCAGGAAATCCGAAACCCTGACTCATTACTACAGAAGCTGTTTTGTGGCCAACTCCGGGAAGCGCTTCAAGCTCTTCATAAGTTTGAGGCACTACTCCATTATGCCTTTCCAGAAGAAGCTCTGCCATTCTTTTCAGGTTTTTGGCTTTCGTATTAGAAAGTCCGATTTCTTTAATCAGTTCTTTGATCTGATATTCTTCCAGTTTCGCCATTCTTTGCGGTGTTCCGGCAACAGCAAAAAGTTCGGGGGTAACCTGATTAACTTTCTTGTCAGTTGTCTGTGCAGAAAGAGCAACGGCAACCATTAAAGTATAAGGATCTGTATGATCTAAAGGAATAGGAACTTCAGGATAAAGTTTCTCCAATTCTGCCTGAACAAGTTCAGCTCTTTGCTTTTTTGTCATTTAACCACTAAATTTGAACAAAAATAAGTCATTATGCTGAAAGTTGGAGATAAACTGCCACAATTTGAAGGAAAGAACCAAGACGGAGAAGCCATCAATTCTAAGAGTTTAATCGGAAAAAAACTGGTGATATTCTTTTATCCGCAAGCCAATACGCCGACCTGTACTGTAGAAGCCTGTAATCTAAGCGATAATTACTCACAATTGGAAAAAGCAGGATTTCAGCTTTTGGGAATCAGTGGTGATACGGTGAAAAAGCAGAAAAATTTCCACAGCAAGTTTGAATTTCCTTATGATTTAATTGCTGACGAAAATCGTAATATTATCGAAAAGTTTGGAGTTTGGCAAGAGAAAAAGACGTTCGGAAAAACCTATATGGGAATCGTAAGAACCACTTTTATTTTTGATGAAAAAGGAATCTGTACAAGAGTGATTGAAAAAGTGACTTCAAAAACGGCAGCTGCGCAAATTTTGGAAGAATAGTTGTTGTCTGACATTCTTAATGAAAAAAAGTGTAGTGAAGAATCTATTTTAAATTTAGATTCTTCCTCGTCAGAATGACAAATAGATCTGAAAATCATTCTGTTTCGTAATACATCAGTTCTTCAGAGTCTTCGGGAATGGTGACCATTCTCTGGAATTTTAAGCCTAATTTTTCGATAAGTTTTTGGGAAGAAAGATTGTCTTTTGTAGTAATGGCTGAAATTTTCTTTAAACCAAACTCATCCATCCCAATAGATTTTATTTTTTGAGCCGCTTCAAACATTAAACCTTTCCCTTCGAATCTTTCCAGAACAGAAAAACCAATATCCACTACATCCAGTCCTTCTCTTTCGAAGATTCCTACTCCTCCTATTTTTTGATTTCCTTCCTTTAAAATGATTAAATAATTTCCGAAACCCAGTTTTTCGAATTGTGGTAAGAATTTAAATTTAATGTAATTTTCAGCATCAGAAAGAGACTTAATGTTGCGATTGCCTATATACTTAATGAAATTAGGCATATTGTAAAGCTCAAAAATAAGATCTGCATCATCCACAGACATGGGACGAATCAAAAGCCTTTCGGTTTCGTAAAAGTTATTTTCTTTTTTTGACAGGTTGCTTTTTAGGCTCATCTTTAGGTTCTTCTTTCTTTTCTATTTTTAAAAGCCGCGGGTTATTGGGACATTTTTTGGTATAAACTTCCATATACGGCCCGTTGTCTTTTACATTAGAAATTACACCTGTAGACTTGTTAATCGTTAAAGTATAATGGGTCTTCTGATAAGGACACTCTTTCGAAGTGATCTTTCCCAAGTCCAAATAATAATTCGACGCATCTTCGTAATAATTTGCCGCAACATCCACAAACTGCTCATCGATCATATAGCCTTCCAAGACAGCAGATAAAGCTGCTTCTTCCACATTATCAGCCTTACCCATAAAGTCTTTAAGGTCTTTAATTTCGGTGATATAACTGATCTTTCCTCCAACAGAATACACAATATAATAAAAGCTTTCTTCTCCCGGTCTAAGATTGAATCCGGCGAACTGCGAGACATACTCTTTTTTGGTTCCGGAAATTTTCACTTCTTTATTTTTACCGTAACTGTTGTGAACAAGCACCCAGAAATCAATCTTATTGTCGGGTATTATTTTAGACATAACGCCATCGATATTTGAGAATTTTTTTTTGTCTTGGGAAAAAACAGAAATTCCCAAAAACAGAAAAACAAAAAGAAAAACAGGGTTCATACTTTTTTTCATAGCTCAAATTGTGGCAGGATTTATGCCGATATTTACATATATTTTTCGCCTTTTTTCAGACTTTTCAGATCCAAAACATAGTCTTTGATCTGCTGATCGTGTTCTCTCGGGCAGATTAACAAAACCTTGTCTGTATCTACAACGATAAAATCTTTCAAGCCGTCTATAACGACCGCCTTGTTATTTTTTACATGAACGATATTTCCTGTCGAATCGTATGTAAGAGCCGTTTTTATATTAATGGCATTCTCGTTCTCGTCTCTTTCGCTGTTCTCGAAAACGGAAGTCCATGTTCCTAAATCACTCCAACCCAAATCTGCAGGAATAACGTAAACATTCTTCGCTTTTTCTAAAATCCCGTTATCGATTGAAATTTTCTGAATTTTGGGATAAATCAATTCTATACAGCTTATTTCAGCTTCAGCATTATATTCGCAAGCGGTAAACTGCTGCGTCATATCCGGAAGAAAAGTTTCGAAAGCTTTGTAAATAGAATTTACATTCCAGATAAAAATTCCGGCATTCCAAAGAAAATCACCGCTTTCTAAGAAACTTTTAGCAATTTCGAGAATTGGTTTTTCTGTGAACGTTTTAACCTTATAATATTCGGAGTTCTTCTTTTCAACAAATTGAATGTAGCCATATCCTGTATCTGGTCTTGTAGGTGTAATCCCCAAAGTAACCAAATAATCCTGCGAAGAAGCAAGAGAAAACGCCAATTCAACTTTTTCCAGGAAAACATCTTCTTTTAAGATCAAGTGATCTGCAGGAAGCACAATCATCGTTGCATTCGGATTGATTTCTGCAATCTTATTCGCCATGTAAAGATTACATGCCGCCGTATTTTTCATCAACGGTTCACCCACAATATTCTGCTCCGGAATTTCCGGCAATTGCTGATGAGACAAGGCTACATATTCTTTGTTGGTGATGACAAATATATTTTCGCTTGGAATGCTTTTGCTGATTCTATCATAGGTCTGCTGGATCATGGTGCGACCCGTACCTAAGATATCCTGAAATTGTTTTGGGAACTTCTGTGTGCTTAATGGCCAGAATCTACTGCCGATTCCTCCTGCCATAATCACACAGTATTTATCTGATATTGACATATTTAACTACATTTTTTCACTCTCGCCAAAGGTTTGAAAGAATACTTCCTCCCTGTAGCCAGATTCATACAAAGATAGTTTTTTTTGATCAGACCTTCTAATAAATACGTTTGGTTTCTGTAAACGAATTGGTCTCCTTTCGAGAGTTCTTCAATATATTGAAGATTATCATCATGATTTTCAATATGAAAATACTTTACCAGATCCGGACTTGCCATAAAATTGGCTTTCGGAGAATGTGAAAATTTAATAATTATCGGCTTTAAATCTTCTTCGTAAACATTGAGACTTTCAAGCAACATTTCCCTGAAAGTAAGCTTCCATTCATTTCCGTGGGGTGAAATTCTTCGTCCGTATTTTTCGAAGGCAATGAGATGAGCCAATTCATGTGTCAGCACAAAGAAAAAAAGCTGTGGAGCTAATGTGGAATTGATCGTAATCTCATGCAAATTATCACGGAGTTTACGATAATCTCCAAGCTTTGAATTGCGGTTTTTAGTAACTTTTATATGAATATAATAATCTGAAAACCATTTTCTTAAGTACAAAAGTGTATTTTGTGGTAAATATTTTTCTAAGGACTGAATAGACATTTTACAAACTTAAAGGAATTCCCGCATAAAAATTCAATAATTTAAGACTGAAAACATAATTATATTTTGCCTGTTCCACTGAACCTTGAGCATTTGCGTAGTTGTTTCGGGCAATATTCAGATCATAAATGGTGGTACGGCCTGCAGCATAACTTTTATCTGCAAAATCCATTGCCAGTTTTGTACTTTTCTCGGCTTCAACAGCAGAAAGATAAACCTCATAATTGGCATCCACATCAAACTGAGCCTGCTGAACATTTTGTCTTACAGCCTGTTTTTGTTGTTCTAAAGAGTTTTTAGCAATATTTTCATTGATTTTTGACTGCTCTACCTGAAGTTTAGTAATTCCTTTGTTGAAGATCGGAATGTTTAAACTCAATCCTCCTTGTTGCCCAAAATTATCTTTATACTGCTGGAAAAAAGTAGGCTCTTTTGTTGCATTTCCAAATTGGTCATATCCTGAATAACTCGTATTTAACAAATTATTGTAAAAAGTTCCTACACCTACACTTGCCGTTAATGTTGGCCAAAATGCAGTTCTTGTAACTTCAGTCTGTGCCTCTGCAGATTTTATTCTGCTTTCTGCAGCTTTAATCTGAGGCTGACTGTCATAAGCCGTATTGAGAACTTGATCCACGGAAATCAACTGTGGAGCAAGCTGTTCGGAAATTTCAACATCTTCTACATCAAAATCTTTATATTCTTTCAGCTGAAGCAATTGTGCCAACGCAAATAAACTTCTGTCAACGTTGATTTCTGCGGTTTTTAAATTTTGTTTTTCTCTTGCCCAAGCTGCTTCTGCTTCTGCAACAATTGTTTGAGCCGTTGTTCCTACTTCTGTCGTAATTTTTGCTCTGTCGAATTGTTTTTTGGCATTTTCGGTGGCACTTTGCGCAATTTTTACAATTTCCTTATTCAATAAAGTTGTTAAGTATTGTCTTGCTATTTGTAGCGAAATATCGTTTTTAATCGTTTCAATATCGTATTGACTCGCTTCTACATCATACTGGGTTTTTCTGATTGTTTTTTCGAGTCTTCCGTTATTGTAAATCAGAATATCTGCACTGACATTCGCATTATTGCTGAATCTGTCATTCCGGATACTTCCTGTTCCCAAAGAAGCCTGCCCGAAACTTACATTATTCCCCATATTTGCACTTACCGAAGGCAGATAATTTTTCTGTGCAATTTTAAGATTGGAATCCTGAATTTGTTTTGAATATTCATTCTGAATCACCTGAAGGTTGTGCTGCACAGCATAATCTACACATTCACGCAAAGACCATTTCTCCTGTGCGTTCATTCCCGCAAAGGCTAATCCTAAAACAACCGTCAAAACTTTTTTCATAAGGAAATATTTATGTTTTCAAGCATTTTTTAAACCTTCATCTTTTCGATTTAGTGCAATTTAAATTTGCTTTTTCACCATTAGACGTTGAGATTGTAAAAAAGTTACAGATTTAGAAAATTATTGTTTTATTTTAATGAAAGTTTTGAGAATTTTGCGACATGACAAACGAACAATATCAGGAAGCTGTAGAATGGCTTTTCGTTCAGGCTCCGAACTATCAGATTGATGGGCTGAAAGCTTATAAACCGGGGTTAGACAACATAAAAAGACTTTGCGGTTTTTTTGGAAATCCACAAGATAAAATAAAGTGCATTCATATCGGTGGAACCAACGGAAAAGGTTCTACGAGCAACATACTTTCTTCGGTTCTTCAGGAAGCAGGTTACAAAACCGGTTTATATAACTCACCCCATCTTATTGATTTTACGGAACGTATCAAAGTAAATGGTAAAAATTGCGATAAGGAGTTTGTTTACAATTTCATTCAAAAATTAAAAAATCTTCCGAAAGATATTCTTCCGTCATTTTTTGAATTTACCACCATTATGGCGTTTGAATATTTTTATCAGCAAAATGTAGACTTTGCCATTATTGAAGTAGGGTTAGGTGGAAGATTGGATTCAACCAATATTATCACTCCTCTCGTTTCGGCGATTACCAACGTACAGTTGGATCACCAAAATATTTTAGGAAACACCATTGAAGAAATTGCAGGAGAAAAAGCTGGAATTATCAAAAATAACATTCCTATCATTTCCGGAGATGAAAATGAAGTGGTAAAAAACATCATCAAAGCGAAAGCCGATAAAGAAAACGCTCCATTTATCGACGCTACTCTATTGAACTCTGATTTAAAATCTGATTTAAAAGGAAATTATCAGGAGAAAAATATAAAAGTTGTTTTAGCCTTAATTGAAGAATTAAAAAAATTAAATTTTATAATTTCTAACGAAAATATACAATCAGGACTTTTATCCGTTCACAAAAACACCGGATTCATAGGCCGTTGGTTTGAATTTTCTCAACATCCTTTGACGATTTGCGATACAGGACACAATCAGGCAGGTCTTGAATATGTCTTTTCACAATTAAATTCTATTGAAAAGCATAAACATATTGTTTTAGGCTTCGTGAATGACAAAAAAATCGATGACGTGATGACACTACTTCCCCAAAATTCTGAGTTTTATTTCGCAAAACCATCGATCAACAGAGGAAGACATCCCGAAGATTATGAAGATTTGCTGATTAACGCAAAAATTTCTTATAAAATTTTCGATTCCGTGCAGGAAGCCTATCTTTCTGCAAAACAAGAATGTACAAATGAAGAAATGATTTTTATTGGCGGAAGCAACTTTGTAGTGGGAGATTTTTTAGAAAAAAATTTGGAGATAATCAAATAAGTTGTATATTTGCACCACTCTAAACGAGAAAACAAGTATAGAGGGTTCTTAGCTCAGTTGGTTCAGAGCATCTGGTTTACACCCAGAGGGTCGGGGGTTCGAATCCCTCAGGACCCACAGAAAAGGAAACGAAACCTTTCAAAAAAATTCGGGTTCTTAGCTCAGTTGGTTCAGAGCATCTGGTTTACACCCAGAGGGTCGGGGGTTCGAATCCCTCAGGACCCACAAAAAATCTCTCAGAAATCTGAGAGATTTTTTTATTTTAAATTATTTCATTTTTCTTAGCAGTAAAGCAAGCTTATACAGATCAAAGTATTTGAGATTGGGATTTTTAGACCGTAAATTTTTCATCATCCTATTTTCCATGAGATTGTAAATAAACAAAAATAAACTTCTCATTTTAAGATTTACAATCTTTCTAGCAACTTTATAAACTTTAATATCATTAATAAACCTTTCATTTCCCGGATCTTGAGAAAGTTGAAAAAGAGAATCTATTGCTGTTTTTGTTTTACTTAAAAAAGCTTCGTTAGAAGTATTATCGAAATGTATTACCGGGTTTTGAATGGCTAAAAATTTCATCTTCGCAAATTCCAGAGTTTTAGCAAATAAAAAATCTTCATATCCGTAGTTTTTTAAGTCTTCATTAAAGGGAAATTTCTCAAATACCTCTCTTTTAATTATAAAATTGACCGTTTTTAACAGTTCTAAATCAGATGATCTTTCAACAGAAAAAATTTCTTTATCAACAGAATATCGATTTCGTAAAGTTTGGGAATAAGCCGGATCTATTTTGAAGTTACCAAATATAACCTCAACTCCCTTATCTTTCGCTATTTCCTTTAAATAATTAGCTAAAAAGTAATTGTTGTCTATTTGAACATCACAATCCAGAAAAAGCAGATAATCGCCTTTTGTATGTTTTAAAAATAAATTCCTGATTCTTGATCTTCCAATATTTTTTTCAAGAAAAACAAACTGTTCTACCTGATCCTGAAGTTCATTGTTTATTTCTATAAAATTACCGTCTGAAGCATCATCGATTAGAATAATTTCGGCATCAATTTTCTGATCATGTATTTCCTTTTTAAGTTCAAAAACCAGACTTCTAACATCAAAATTATAAACGGGAATACAGACAGAAATTTTCATCTGTTAGATTTTATCGATGATTTGCTGTACATTGATTTCTTCCAGACAAGCCCAATCTCCACGATAGCATTCTTTATCTCCAAAAACCGAACAAGGTCTGCAGGTAAGATCTTTAATCTGTACAACATCCTCTTCACTTTGTCCGAATCCTAAAAATCCGGCATAAGGATGAGTAGCTCCCCAAACAGAAACACATCTTGTTCCTACAATACTGGCTAAATGCATATTAGCTGAATCCATCGAAATCATTACTTCAAGTTGCGCAATCCTGTTAAGTTCTTCAGAAAGATTCAGTTTTCCGGCCAAACTTTTTGTATTCGGAATTTGTTGTTCCCAACTTTCAAGCGTTTCGGTTTCTTTTTTTCCGCCTCCGAAGAAATAAATGGTGTTTTTTTGTGCTAAAATTTTCACCAGCTCAAAGGACTTTTCGAGAGGAAGCATTTTGCCTTTATGCTGAGCAAATGGCGCAAAACCGATTCCTGATTTTTGAGTTGATTTTGGTCTCAACTGATGTGAAAGTTCAACTTTAAAACCCATATCTCGAAAAACATCTGCATAACGTTCCACTGTTTTTTTAAGCTGAAATTTTTCAATATTCCAGACATTCGTAAGATTTTCTTTTTCTTCTTTGCCTTTATTGATTTTAAAAACTTTCAACCCTTTTCTTATATAAATTTTATCTAAAATTTTTGAACGGATAACATCATGTAAATCAGCAACATAATCAGGTCTATATTGTTTAAGCAATTCTTTGCCCAAACGTCTTATTCCAAGAAAACCTTTATACTCATCAAGATCAATCCCATGGAATATAACATTCGGAATATCAGCGAATAAGCTCTCAAAATTATTCCGGGAAACCATCACAATTTCCACATCAGGATTTTGCTCTAAAAATTCGCGGAAAAACGGTACCGTCATAGCGACGTCACCAAAAGCGGAAAAACGGTATGCTAAAATTCTGGTCACAACTAAGATTTCAGTTGATATGCAACAGCATAAAATTTAATTTGCTTAGTCATCGCCATCAAACCATTGGCTCTGGAAGGTGATAAAAATTCCTGCAACCCGATTTCTGAAATGAATTCAAAATCAGAATCAAGAATTTCCTTGGTAGAATGACCGCTGTAAATACTTACTAAGAGAGAAACGATTCCTTTTGGTAAAATCCCGTCTGAATCGGCATTGAAAAACAGTTTTCCATCTTTAAATTCAGCATCGATCCAAACTTTACTTTGGCAACCTTTAATTAAATTTTCATCGGTTTTTTTGTCATCAGATAAACCTTTCAGTTCTTTACCAAGATCAATAATATATTCATACTTCTGCTCCCAGTCTTCCAGAAAGGCAAATTCGTCGATTATTTCCTGCTGTTTTTCTTTAATGGTCATTCTAAACAATTAATTTCCGCAAAGATACTAAATTTAGAAATTTAAATTTTTGCTGGAAATATTCAAAACATTAAGATTTTGAAAGCTTTAAGTTGAATTATGAAAAATCAAATAGATTTTTTAAGTCTAAAAATAAACTTAATCAATAATTTTCTGAGACGCTTTTTCAAAAACATCGAGTAATTTTACTTCTTCATTTTCCCAGCAAAGATGAGATGCCGCTTTTTCAAGTTCCGGCTGATAATTTTTTCTGCCTTTATCTAAAACTTTTCGAATGGCTGCAGCAATTGTTTCAGGTTGATGATTCTCAATAATTTCTCCTACAACAAACTGATTTCTGATATTTACCATTTCCGGTAAACTTGTCATGATTAAAGGAACCCGCGCCTGAATGCAATCTAAAACTTTATTGGGAAGCGAATAAAGATAACTTTCGCCCCCATTTTCCTCGATACTCATTCCAAGATCTGCAGTTAAGGTAATTTTTCTCAAATCTTCAGGCAATAATTTTCCTAAAAATTCAACTTTATCCTGAAGGTTTTCTTTAATCACTAAATCTTCGTATTCTTTTTTTCTCGGCCCATCACCGGCGATTTTAAAAATAATATGATCTAAATGATGCATTGCCAAAATGGCTTTATCAATTCCGCGAAAAGGATTGATGGCACCTTGGTATAAAAGTATTTTTGGGTGATTATCCGGAATTTCAGTATTAAAATCTATTTTTCTCGGAGCATTTTGTACAATAACCGGCTGAATACCATATTTATTCTGAAACCACTTGCCATAACTTCCGCTTGCCGTCATCATGAATGTCAGTTTCGGAACTATTTTATCCTGTAAATATCGCCACAGTTTCTGCGACATTTTTCCCTGAACAGCGGGCATTTCAGAAAAAATCTCATGACTGTCGAAAACCAAAGGAATTTTATATTTTTTTGAAATGAGATAATTTGGCAGAAGTGCATCCAAATCATTGGCATGAAGAATAACATTTTTATTTTCCTTCACTTTTCCGTACAATTCCCAATACAATTTCCAGTTAAATTCAAAATAAGCGGTTTTTAAAGTCTTAGAAACAAGAGGAATTCTTGAAAATTGATAAGGCCGTTCCATCTTTTCTGCGCCACCCCAATTATTTCCAATCAAGTCAATTTCATAGCCGTTTTCATGCAAAGTTTGGCATACTTTCTCGATTCTCTGGTCTGTGTAAAGGTTGCTGAATGCGGAAGTAATGATTTTCTTTCGGCTCATTATTTTTTCTTTGCTGTCACTAAATGATATACCTGTACAAAGCAAATAATGGCATTCGGAATGATAACCGGCCAAAGCATTCCGTTTAAAAACCCGTAGGTTACAAAACAGATGCAGCCGATCAAATTGACAATCCTTATTTTGGTTAAATCCTTTAGAATAAAACTTAAAACAATAAAAACTGAAGCGGCATAACCGATATAATTGACCATCTCTGGACTCATGAGAAATATTTGAGGAAGACAAACTTAGTCATTTTCAATAAGATAAAAAACTATTTTCTGCCATAAAGTCATTATTTGTTTTTTGGTAAAATATTTGTAATTTAGATTGTGAATATAAAGCAATTCTGCTTTTATTCTAATGAGTTACATTATGGATTATAAGTTTTCACAAGGTTTGAGCCAGGTGTTCAAACAAAGCAAAAGCGAAGCTAAAAGGCTGAAAAGTGAATTTCTTAATACAGAACATCTACTTTTAGGTATTATAAAAACAGAAAACTCTGCGAAAGAAATCCTTCAAAACCTCAATGCGGACTTAACACAAATCAGAAGAAAAATTGAAACTTTAAATACAGCAAGTCTAAATCCTATTTCTGAAGAGGTTACCAATATTTCGTTCACGAAGATGGCAGACCATGCCATAAAACGTTCTGAACTTGAGTGCAGACAATACAAAAGCAGTGAAATTAATACCGTTCACCTGCTTTTAGGCATTCTTTATAAATATGAAGACCCTACTTCGAATATTTTGGGAGCTTATGATATCGACTATGAAGGAGTTTCAAGAGAATATCAAACGATGCTCAAAAATTCCGGACAGGCGCCACAGAATTCTGCTTACGATGACGATGACGACAGAGAAGAATTTGAGCAAATGAGAAAACCGACAGGAAATCTGGGTTCTGCAAAAAGCAAAACGCCTACTTTAGATAATTTTGGTAGAGATTTGACTTCTTTGGCAAGAGACGGAAAATTAGATCCTGTGATCGGTCGTGAGAAAGAAATTGAAAGAGTTTCTCAGATTTTATCCAGAAGAAAGAAAAACAATCCTTTGTTGATTGGTGAACCGGGTGTTGGTAAATCTGCCATCGCTGAAGGTTTAGCATTAAGAATTCAGCAGAAAAAAGTTTCAAGAGTTCTTTTTGGTAAAAGAGTAATCACTTTGGATTTGGCGAGTTTGGTTGCCGGAACAAAATACCGTGGTCAGTTTGAAGAAAGAATGAAAGCCATCATGACGGAACTTGAAAAAAACCGTGATGTCATTTTGTTCATCGATGAGCTGCATACCATTGTTGGAGCGGGAAGTTCTACAGGAAGTTTAGATGCTTCAAATATGTTCAAACCTGCTTTGGCAAGAGGTGAAATTCAATGCATCGGAGCGACAACTTTGGATGAGTACCGTCAATATATTGAGAAAGACGGTGCTTTAGAGAGAAGATTCCAGAAAGTAATGGTGGAACCGACTTCTATCGATGAAACGATTCAGATTTTGAATCAGATTAAAGACAAATATGAAGAGCATCACAATGTTGTTTATACAGACGAAGCTATTGCTGCCTGTGTGAATTTAACATCAAGATATATTACAGACCGCTTCTTACCAGACAAAGCAATTGATGCAATGGATGAAGCCGGATCCCGTGTTTATATTAAAAACATGAAAGTTCCTACTGCCATCATTGATTTCGAAAAGAAAATTGAAGACATCAAAGAGTTAAAGCAAAAAGCGGTAAAAGCTCAGGATTATCTTGAGGCTAGAAAGCTGAAAGATGAGGAAGAACGTCTTCAGATGGAGCTTAATTCGGCGCAAGATCAGTGGGATAAAGATGTAAAAGAGAAAAAAGAAACCGTTTCGGAAGAAAATGTAGCAGAAGTTGTTTCGATGATGAGCGGTGTTCCTGTAACGAAAGTTGGTAAAAATGAGCTTGATAAATTAGCGAAAATGGATGACCAACTGAATGGAAAAGTAATCGGTCAGGAAGACGCAGTGAAAAAAGTTGTGAAAGCAATTCAAAGAAACAGAGCCGGACTGAAAGATCCTAACAGACCTATCGGAACATTCATTTTCTTAGGAACAACCGGTGTCGGTAAAACTGAGCTGGCAAAAGTCATGGCAAGAGAACTCTTCGATTCTGACGAAGCTTTGATCAGAATTGATATGAGTGAATATATGGAGAAATTCGCTGTTTCAAGATTGGTTGGTGCGCCTCCGGGATACGTTGGATACGAAGAAGGTGGACAATTAACAGAAGCAGTAAGAAGAAAACCTTATGCTGTAGTTCTTTTGGATGAGATTGAAAAAGCGCATCCGGATGTATTCAATATTTTACTTCAGATTTTAGATGAAGGTCACGTTACGGATAGTTTAGGTAGAAAAATTGACTTTAGAAATACGATCATCATTCTTACTTCAAACATCGGAACGAGAGATATTAAAGACTTCGGAGATGGTGTAGGGTTTGGAACGAATGCGAAGAAAACAAATTCAGATTCAAGAGCGAGAAGTACTATTGAAAATGCCCTTAAAAAAGCGTTTGCGCCGGAATTCCTGAACAGAATTGACGACATTGTAATCTTCAACTCTCTTGAGCAAAACGATATTAAGAAAATTATCGATCTTGAATTGACTAAACTTTACGGAAGACTTGAAAAATTAGGTTATAAAGTTGAATTAACAACTGAAGCTAAAGATTTCATCTCTGAAAAAGGTTGGGATAAAGATTTTGGAGCACGACCATTGAAAAGAGCTATTCAGAAATATATTGAAGATTTATTGGCAGAAATGTTGGTAAACAAGCAATTAACTGAAGGCGAAACCGTCACCTTAGATCTAAATGACGCTAAAGACGGATTGGAAGGAAAAACTTCGAAGCCAAAAAAATCGGCAGAAAAGTCACAGTCTTAAAATAATAATTGATTATAAATGAAAAGCATCGGGAGTTTTCTCGATGCTTTTTTATTTTATCTCCCACAGATTTCCGAAGATAGTTGAGAATAATTTTAAACTTATAAACCAACAACAAACCCAATACTCGGAACAAGTCCATTGGCAAAAATACTGTTGTTCTCTTTATATAAAACATTGTACATTATACCGAGCTGCAGAAAAGAATTATTTCCGATTCTCTGTAAATAGCCACCCCCTAAATACAAAGCCGTTTCTTCATCACTTGCTTTAAAGTCGTAATATTTGTCTTTATAGTTGATGAAAAAATGTTGCAGATTTCCGCTTACATAAAAAGACCTTGCGAAATAGTAGTTCACAAAAGGGCCAACTCCAAACATGGTAGAATTATAAAAATCCGACGTCTGCCACATTACCGTTCCTGTTACTCCGGCTTCTAAATCATCGGTGAGCCTGTAACCGACACGAGGTGAAGCCTGTAGATTAAACATCGAATTGCTTCCGAAACCGAAGCCGATTCCTCCACCGAAGATCCAACGGTTATTGTTTTCTTCAGTTGTTCCTACTGCAATCTGAGAAAATGAAAGTCCTGATATAAGAATGAGTGAAGCAATAAACAGTTTTTTCATATGATAATTTTTTGTTTGGTTAAATTTTAGGTGATTTTAAAACAATCGTTTTTATCAATCCCTAAAATTATCATTTTTTTTGCGAATAGGATTATTGTAATTTTGCATCTCAACTAAGAACTCCCGTTAAGAGTTTCGTAAAATTGAATATATGAAAGTAGTAGTAGGTCTCTCAGGAGGCGTAGATTCAAGTGTTACAGCATATTTGCTGCAGCAGCAAGGGCATGAAGTCGTGGCTCTTTTTATGAGAAACTGGAATGACGCATCGGTCACTTTGGAGGATGAATGTCCGTGGATTGAAGACAGCAATGATGCATTGATGGTTGCTCAAAAGCTCGGAATTCCTTTTCAGGTGATTGATATGAGCGAACTTTACAAAGAAAGAATCGTTGATTATATGTTTGACGAATATCAGAAAGGAAGAACTCCGAATCCTGATGTTTTGTGCAATAGAGAAGTGAAATTTGATGTTTTTATGAAAACGGCGATGTCATTGGGTGCAGATAAAGTCGCAACCGGACATTATGCAAGAGTAGATTCTACTTTCGATGAAAACGGAAAAGAAATCTTCCATCTTTTGGCCGGAAAAGACAATAATAAAGATCAGTCTTACTTTTTATGTCAGTTGAGCCAGGATCAATTGTCTAAAGCTTTATTTCCGATTGGAGAACTCACGAAGCCCGAAGTAAGAGAAATTGCCAGAAAAATGGAATTGGTAACCGCTGATAAAAAAGATTCTCAGGGATTATGTTTTATCGGAAAAGTAAGTTTACCGCAGTTTTTACAACAACAATTGGTTCCGAAAGAAGGTGAAATTGTAGAAATTTTCAAAGATTCTCCCCTTTTTGCTCAGGAAACTCCGGAATTTTCTTCAAAAGAGGAAGAGCTGGAATATTTAAGCAGAAAAATCAATTATAAAAAAACTGACGGAAAAGTAATAGGAAAACATCAAGGAGCCCAATTTTTCACGATCGGACAAAGCAAGGGACTTGGAATAGGCGGACATAAAGAAAGCTGTTTTATCGTCTCAAGAGATATGGAAAACAACATCATCTTTGTTGGCGAAGGTCACAGTTTTCCTGGATTACATAAAAAAGCGTTGAAAATCGATAATTCTGAATTGCATTGGGTACGAGAAGATCTTAGATTACAAAATGGAGAATCAATGGAAGTAATGGCAAGATTCCGTTACAGACAGGCTTTGGATAAGGCAACGATTTATCAGTTTGAAAATGCATTCTACATGGAATTTGAAAAACCACAATCTGCAATTGCCGAAGGACAGTTTGCAGCTTGGTATATTGATGATGAGCTGATTGGAAGTGGCGTAATTTCATAAATAAAAAAGACCTTTTCAGTAGTCATGGTCGGAAGAAATTCCGACCATTTTTTATGTTTTGAAAACTTTGGCTGGGTCTCCTCCTGCAAATATAATTAGAATGGCCGTTATCATATCTCTAAGCTCCATTGCTATTCTTCGTTTGG